>JACDOC010000006.1 GCA_017656295.1 Bacillus sp. (in: firmicutes)
GATTGCTCATAAAAAATCGTCCTTTCTGGAATGTTGTGTGGTAACTTCATTTTACTAGAAAGGGCGATTTTTTTGTGCTCTTTTTTGAACGAATCACAGAGAAGATCGGTTGATTGAAGGGAAGGTGGCGGCGACTCCTGCGGGAACAGCACGAGCCGAAGACCCCACAGACGAGCCTGCGAGTCGAGGAGGCTGAGGCCGTGCCCGCGGAAAGCGTCCGCCACCAAATGAAATCAACCGAATTTCAATTTACGAAGAAAGGGGCTGTACTTTTTGGACAGCCCCTTCTTATAGGTATTGAACTAGTACCTCTACAAACTCTTGCAGCTTTTGTTCATCCGTTTCGTCAAAGCGGTCTTTTTCTGGACTATCGATATCTAATACACCGATAACGTTTCCGTCTTTTATCATTGGAATGACGATTTCGGATTGGCTTGCTGCATCACAAGCGATATGCCCTGGAAATTGATGTACATCTGGGACGCGTAATACCCGTTTTTCTTGTGCCGCCGTACCACATACGCCTTTGCCAAGCGGAATACGGACACAAGCAGGAAGTCCTTGGAATGGCCCTAATACAAGCTCATTTCCTTCCATTAAATAAAATCCCACCCAATTGATTCGCTCTAAAAATTGATTTAATAAGGCGGCGGCATTACTTAAGTTAGCAACTTGGTTGGTTTCCCCTTCAATGAGCGCTTTCAATTGTTTTTTTACTAATTCGTAATTTTCTTCTTTTGTTCCGTTGTACATTTCGACATGAAACATTTTTTTCACCCAATTCATGAAAGAATTTGTCGATAGATTTTTAAAGGACACTTCCTATTAAAAACGAACTAAGATAATAATAATATTTTTTGCTAAGTTTGAAATATTTGTAGCATAAAAGATAGTCATTTGCAACTATTTTATACCAATCATAAAGGAGCGATGGCGTTGATGCGGGACAAAGCTCGGACGAAAAGAAAAATTGAGGAAGCAGCCATTATTTTGTTTAATGCCAAAGGATACCATGGTACATCAGTACGCGATATCGCTCAAAAGGCAAAAGTCAACGTGGCAAACATTTCTTATTATTTTCGCCATAAACAGGGGCTATTGGAAGCGTTAATTACGTCATACTTTGAACGGTATTTGGCCATTTTAGAAGAAGAAGTCCGGCAATTAACTCATACTCCCCCCATCGAATGTTTTAAACGCGCCGTAAAAGAAATTTTATTGTTTCATCAAGAAAACTATTTGTTGACACGTCTTGTCATGCGGGAATTAACGGTTGATTCGCAAGTCGTTAGAGAAATCATCGGTACGTATATGATGAAAGAGCGCTTTTTGTTCAAACAGATTGTGGAGCCAGTTTTTTCTACTCATCACCGCGCTCCTATGCTGACCTCAATGATAATCATTCAATTAAAGGGAATGTTAACGACTCCTTTTTTAAACAGTCAATACTTGCGGGAAGTTTGGTATATGCTCCCACAAGAAGGGCATTTTGTCGATACGTATTATCACTTTATCGTTCAATGGATTAACGGCTGGAAACAATCACCTTCAAATGATAGAGGTTTTGTTCCAATGACTATGACGTTGTAATTCCCCACATCAAATCTCTTCCTTGGTGTAAAGCGGAAACAGAATGGGCATCTGAACCATATACGAGCGGAATGTTCCATTCTAAAGCTTGTTGAATAACTGATTTAGGGGGATAAGTTTCTTGACAGAGCGGCTTGTTTAAACCAGCAGCGTTATAGTCGAGTTCATAATTTCGACGCTTAATTTCTAATAATATTTCTTTTTGTTGTGTAGAAAAATCCTTGTTACAAGGATATTTTTTTTGGAATTTTTGAACAAGTGTCATATGTCCAATTCGCTTTGGTTTATAAGGGCCTAAGTCGGCTTGAATCGATTTTAAGACCGTCTCATAGTACTGTTTGTATACATTTTCAACACTACCGAACGAATCGATCATTTGCCGAAACATGTCTGGGTTATAGTCGATGCAAAACCATGTTTCGTCCTTTTTTAAAAAATGTACAGAAAGTATTCCGTCGTCTAAGTACGGCCCATATTCATGTAACATAGAAGCAGTTTGATCTTCAAATCCTTCTAAATAGTCTACTTCTAATCCACATAAAATGTTTATATCCTGAAGATACTCCTCTTTTAATCGCCATACATCTTTTATATATGACTCAAGATGTTCTTTTTTCATTGCGCTATCTTTTTTAGGTGTCGGATCAGTAAACCCATCCGGGAAAGGAGCGTGTTCTGTAAAAGTCATTTGTTGATAGCCAAGAGAAATAGCTTTTTCTACATATTGTTTAAACGAATCAGTTGATCCATGTGGGCAATAAGGGGTGTGGACATGTCCATCAATGAGCACCGTCATTCCTCCCTCCTTAAATTTTTACTCTATTATAATTGAAAAATGCTAGAATGATAGTAAGTAAATGAACTTCTATAAAAAATTTAGAAATTAATAGTCAAAAATTGTCGTTTACATGGTATCATTAAATCATTAAAGGGATTAGTACGTTAATTTGAACAGGAGGCTTACGATGGAGTTCGTCATCGGCGCAATCTTGCTATTGATTGGATTCTTTATAACTGGATTTTTCATCCGGAAAAATTATTATCGTGAAATTGACCAATTAGAGTCGTGGAAAATCCAAATAATGAATCGACCGGTTCTAGAAGAAATGTCTAAAGTAAAGAAGCTAAATATGGTCGGGCAAACAGAAGAAATGTTTGAGCGTTGGCGGAGAACATGGGACGAAATTGTAACCGTTCAGCTTCCTGATGTTGAAGAACTATTATTCGATGCAGAAGAGTTTGTTGATAAATTTCAGTTTCAAAAGGGGAAAGCGGTTTTACAAAAAATCGAACAAATTTTAAAGGAATCTGAACAAAAAATTGAACAACTAATGATGGAAATTAATGAATTGGTCGGTAGTGAAGAGCAGAGTCGGGCAAGCAAAGAAGAAATTGAACGTAGTTTACGTGAAGCTAAAAAACAACTATTAGCACATCGCCATACGTTCGGTGTAGCGATTCAATATCTTGAAAAAGCAGTCGAAGAAATTGTAACGGAACTAAAAGCGTTTGATGAGTTAACAGAGAACGGTAACTATATTGAAGCCCGGGAATTAGTAGAAAAATTAGCACAAGAAATGAATAGGCTACAACATTACATAGAAACAGTTCCGGCGTTATTAACAGAGTGTCTGTCCGTTCTTCCTTCTTCTATTGAAGAGTTAGAGGAAGGGTATGCTGAAATGGAACAACAAGGATACCGATTGGAACACTTGCAAATTCAAGATGATTTAAAGGAAATGAAAGAAGAGATCCAGTCGTTTATTTGTCAATTAGAAGAAGGTGCTATTGAGACTGTTGCAGAAGGTGTCCAACAAATTAAAGATAAAATTAATACCATCTATGATTTATTAGAAAAAGAGGTGTTGGCGAAGCAATACATTGTGCAACATGAAGGTAAGTCGAAACACTTATTGATGGAATTATTAAAAAGCAATGAAGCGTTAAAGCATGAAACAGAGATGGTACGGATGTCTTATCAATTGGACGAAAAAGAATTAAATATACCAAAACGAATTGATCAATCGTTAAAACAACTTTCTAAGCGCTTAGATATGTTAAGCGTAAAAATTAATGGCAACGAAACGTCTTATTCTTTACTACAAGAAGAACTGGGAGATATAAGAGCACAACTTGAAGAATTGCAAAAAGAGCAACAACTGTTTAACGAGCAAATGCAAAATTTAAGAAAAGATGAATTAGAGGCCCGTGAACAGATTAAAGAATTGAAAAAGAAAATTTCTGAATCCATTCGCTTAGTGAAGAAAAGTAATGTTCCTGGTCTGCCCCAAGAATATCAACTTGTGCTTGAGCAAGCGCAATCCTCTATTCAAGAAGTACTCGAAAGTTTAGAGGAAAAGCCGTTAAATATGAACAATGTTAACTATCGTTTAAAAGAAGCACAAGCGGAAGTCGAATATTTACGAGAGAAAACAGAAGAAATGGTCGAACAAGTGATTCTAGCTGAGAAAATTATTCAATACGGAAATCGCTATCGTAGTCGATACGAGCATGTTCGACAAGGATTGCAGGAAGCAGAAGTGGCCTTTCGTACATACAACTATCGAGGAGCTTGTGAACAAGCGGCATCAATCGTAGAAGAGATTGATCCAGGTGCATTAAAACGGATTGAAGAATGGGTAAATGAGGAGCTAATTCATTGGAAAGAAGATTATTGAATGACCAAATGAGTATCGATGTAGTATTACAACTTTTGTAGAATAATGAATAACCGACCAATATTTATAGCTGGTCGGTTATTTATTTTTCCAAATCTTGAAAGAAGTTCATCTTAGTTATTTCGTTATAACCGTCTTTTTGCCATTGATAGAAACAATGAGCCAACCCATGAACGCACCAGTGATGGCTGGAACTAACCATCCAATTCCTTGCTCAAACAATGGTAAAATAGCAAAAATATTAGTAAGCGCAGAAACGTCTAAACCAGCAATTTGTAATCCGTCAATTAAGCTGACAATAAAAGTTGGGATTAAAGCACCAAGATACACAGCCGAATATCCGTTAAACCAATGATGAATAAATGAAAGTAAAATAAGTACGATGGCCAATGGATAAATAATAATTAAAACTGGAAGAGAAATGGTGATTAATTGGGTTAATCCTACATTGGCAACAATCATACTAAATGCTGAAAGGATGATGACAAACGTTCCGTATGATACGTTTGGCAAAAGCTTAGAAAAATACTGGGCACAAGAAGAAACAAGGCCGACAGATGTTGTGATACAGGCAAACGTTATGGCCAATCCTAAAATAATTGCTCCACTTGATCCAAATAAATGAGCAGCAGCTTGTGATAGAATTGATCCACCGTTTTGCTGTACACCAATTGCTTCTGTACTTGTTGCCCCGATATAAGATAAAGATAAGTAAACTAGACTCAAGCCAATAGCTGCAATTACCCCAGCATACATACACACCTTTGCAATAGTTGATTGATCTTCAATTCCTTTATCTTTAATTGCGGAAATTACCACAATTCCAAAAACTAGTGCTGCAATCGTATCCATCGTTAAATAACCTTCGATAAACCCTTTAAAGAACGGACCATCAATATAATCTCCTTGAGGAACTTGAGGCGTTCCCATTGGAGTAATTAAGCTTTTTACAACTAATATGGCTAAAATGATTAAAAGAGCTGGTGTTAATAGTTTTCCGATTCGATCGACCAGCTTCGACGGATTCATTGATAACCATGCTGTGACCGTAAAGAAAATAATCGTATAAATAAATAATGGTACGCCGTACTTGTCCATTGAATCATGTAAAAATGGAGTAACACCAATTTCGTAAGCTACTGTACCTGTACGTGGAATTCCGAAAAATGGCCCTATTGCTAAATACATCACCAAGGTGAAAACGATTCCAAAAAGAGGTGAAACACGGCTTGCTAACGTTTGTAAATCGCCACCAGTTTTCGCAATAGCAATAACTCCCAAAAGTGGTAGACCTACTCCAGTAAATAAAAAGCCAACAATACCGGTCCATACGTTTGTACCTGCTTGCTGCCCTAAAAATGGTGGGAAAATCATATTTCCAGCACCTAGAAAGAGGGCAAATAACATCAAGCCAATAGCAACCATTTCATTTCCTGATAGCGCTTTCTTTCTCATTTCTATGTCCCCCTATTTTATTCTGCTAAAACGCAAGTAACATAATAACATAGTCCGTAAAAAAATTGTTGAATATGACAAAAGTCTTAATTTTTAAAATTGAAAGAAGGGTCGGAATTCTAATACCGGTTACATTATCCATCTTCTACAAATGGTATCAATTCGTTTTCATATAGGAAAGAATATGTTATTATAAACAGTTGGCAAAGGCTTTATCTAGTAAGCCACAATTCAAGATGTCAGTAAAACAAAAAAGGTTAGGGCTGGGGCAACTACCTGAAAAGGTCCGATTAGTTCAACTAAACAATCGTAGGGGAAGACCTCCTACGATTGGAAGTTTCACTTATCTCTCAGCGAAGGGTGTAGCAATATGATTTATTTTGATAATAGTGCAACGACAAAACCTTATTCGGAAGTCATTGATTCATTTGTAAAAGTGTCCACTGAGTTTTTCGGAAATCCATCTTCATTGCACAAATTAGGTGGAAAATCCGAAAAGTTGTTAACGCAAGCACGAGAACAGATTGCCTCTTTACTTGGTGTAAAATGGAATGAAATATTGTTTACTTCTGGGGGGACAGAAGCGAACAACTTAGCCATTAAAGGAACAGCCCTTCAATATCGAGAAAGAGGAAAACATATTATTACTTCAAGCATCGAGCATCCGTCCGTTTATGAAACGTGTCAGCAATTAGCTTCATTAGGGTATGATGTAACGTACCTTCCTGTTGACAACGAAGGTCGAGTAAACCCGAGCGATGTGGAAAAAGCAATTCGTAAAGACACGATATTAGTATCCATTATGCATGTGAATAATGAAGTTGGGACCATTCAGCCTATTGAAGAAATAGGAAGATTACTAAAAAATTATCCAAAAGTCCTTTTTCACGTAGATTACGTTCAAGGCTGTGGTAAAGTACCTTTAGATTTATCTTCTGGCCTCATTGATTTATGTACGATTTCTGCCCATAAAATACATGGGCTTAAAGGTGTAGGGGCATTATATTTAAGAGAAGGTATCCGCATTTCCCCGCTTATGACAGGAGGAAGTCAAGAGCAAAAGGTTCGAAGTGGAACGGAAAATACAGCTGGTATTGTTGCCATGGCTAAAGCGATGCGTTTAACGATGGAAAAACGGAAAACAGAACTCCCCCGCATAATTGAAATCCATCAATTTTTACGTCAAGAGTTGGAGAAAATTGATGGGATTCAAATTAATACACCGACAAGTGGTCATGCACCACACATTTTAAACGTTTCCGCAATTGGCTTACGCGGGGAAGTCATTGTTCATTCCTTAGCGGAACGGGGAATTTATGTATCTACAACAAGTGCTTGCTCTTCCAAATTACAATCACCTAGCAAAACGTTAATGGCGATGGGGGCTTCTAAAGAAGCTGCCATTGGTACGATTCGCATCAGCTTATCGTACGAAAATACGATGGAAGAAGCCCAACAATTTGTTGAATCTTTTAAGCAAGTGGTCGAAAATCTTTGGAAAGTAACGAGGAGTGCAAAATGAAGTACGATCGTATTGTTATTCGATATGGAGAAATGTCAACGAAAAAAAGAAACCGAAACAAATTTGTGGACAAATTAAAAGGAAACGTCCAGTCAGTGTTGAGTGATATCCCTAACTTGTCTATTCAAGCACGCCGTGAACGTATGTATATTGTCTTAAATGGAGCGGACGGGGATGAAGTTGTCTCTCGCCTAACTCACGTATTTGGTATTCAATCGATGAGTCCAGCGGTTAAAACGAGCTGGGACATAGAAGAAATTAAAGATGTGGCCTTAAAGCTTGTTCAAAAATTGCATGTCCTCGGAGGAACGTTTAAAATCTCTTCTAAACGAGCAGACAAAACGTTTCCTCTAGAGACAAATGAACTAAATCATACACTTGGGGCTCATATTTTACGTAATACACCAACCATATCGGTTGATGTGAAAAATCCAGACATTGATTTAAAAGTGGAAGTTCGTAAAGAAGGAGTTTATTTATCGAGTGAAGATATTTTAGGTGCAGGCGGCTTACCAGTCGGTTCAAGTGGTAAGGCGATGCTCATGCTTTCCGGAGGTATCGACAGTCCAGTAGCGGGATATTTATCATTAAAACGTGGGGTGGAGATCGAAGCCGTTCATTTCCATAGTCCACCTTTTACGAGCGAACGCGCGAAAGAAAAAGTACTCGATTTAGCAAAAAAACTAACAAAATATGGTCGGAAAATTAAAGTACATCTTGTTCCGTTTACTGAAATTCAGCAAAAAATTCATGAACAAGTCCCAGAAAATTATACGATGACATCTACAAGACGATTAATGCTTCGCATCACTGATATTCTTCGTGAAAAACATGAAGGTCTGGCGATTATTACAGGAGAAAGTCTTGGACAGGTAGCGAGTCAAACGTTAGAAAGTATGTTCGCTATTAACGATGTCACGAACACACCGATTCTTCGTCCGCTTGTGTCCATGGACAAGACAGAGATTATTCAAATAGCTAAAGAGATCGACACATTGGACATTTCCAATCGTCCGTATGAAGATTGTTGTACGATTTTTACTCCGCCTTCTCCAAAAACGAAACCGAAAAAAGAGAAAGTCCGTTATTATGAGAGCTTTATTGATTTTGAGCCATTAATTGAGCGAGCGGTGGAGGGGACAGAAACCATTATTGTCGATTCGAAAAAAGCCCAAGAAAAGAATTTATTTGACGATTTACTATAATTCTAATATTTTAGGAACTATTACCAATTGTTTTTTTTGTATGATGCCATGTGTTTTCGCAAAACATATACACACAAGGAGGTGAAAACACATGGCAAATAACAATAATAACCAATTAGTAGCTCCTGGCGCTCAACAAGCAATCGATCAAATGAAGTATGAGATTGCTCAAGAGTTCGGTGTACAACTTGGTCCAGATGCAACATCTCGTGCAAACGGTTCAGTTGGTGGGGAAATTACGAAGCGTCTTGTTCAAATGGCTGAGCAACAATTAGGTGGTTACGCAAAGTAAATAAGTGGATGGCTATAGAAGCGGAAGAAATTCCGCTTCTTTTATTTTTCGTAAAAGTTTGATTACTTTAAGAAAAGTGGCGCATTGTCTAGTCACATTATGTTAGTATGAACAAAAAAATGCTATTTATTGAAAAATATTTTATTTTTCAATTTTAAATTTTTTGATTATTTTATATAATTTATATATAACGCTTTCATTAAACAAAGGGGGAGAGAGTGATGAAAACAGGAGATTTGTTGGCACCAGAAAAATACAATTTAATCGAGGAGATTGAACGGTTTGCCAAACAATCAGAAAATATTGCGTTAAAATGGGAGAATGAACACGGGGAGCAAAGGGAAGTTACATATGAAGCCCTTATGAAAAAAGCGAATCAAATTGGACATGTTTTAAAAAATCACGGTCTTAAACAAGGTGAAACGATCTTAATTATGCTACCTCGAATTATCGAGGCCTATGAAGTATACATTGCTGCTTTAAAACTAGGACTCGTCGTCATTCCAAGTTCAGAGCTATTACGAGCAAAAGATTTATCTTATCGTATTAACCATGGTGACGTAAAAGCTATTGTAGCGTACTATAAATACATTGACGAATTAGCGCAATTAGAAGAAGCGAAATCATTACCAAAATTCGTAATCGGTGAAAAGGTAGAAGGGTGGATTCATGTCGATTCATTAAGAGAAAAAGAGTCTGATGAATTGACAATGGCACCTACATCAAAAGATGATATGGCCTTTTTATCATATACTTCCGGTACAACTGGTAATCCAAAAGGAGTTATTCATACGCATTCATGGGCTTATGCTCACTTACGGACTGCTGCAAAAAACTGGTTGTGCATTAATGAAGGTGACACGGTATGGGCTACCGCTGGTCCTGGATGGCAAAAATGGATTTGGAGTCCGTTTTTATCTGTTCTCGGTTCTGGTGCAACAGGTATTGTCTATCATGGGAAATTTGATCCAGAGAAATATTTACAACTTTTAGATAAATATGATGTCAATGTGTTATGTTGTACCCCAACAGAATACCGTTTAATGGCTAAGGTCGATGACTTACACAAATATCATTTAAAAAATTTGCATAGTGCAGTGTCAGCTGGTGAACCGTTAAATCGAAAAGTCATCGATACGTTTAAAGAACATTTTGGCGTAACCGTTCGTGATGGATATGGTCAAACCGAAAATACGTTACTTGTTGGTGTGCTAAAAGGAATGGAAGTTAAACCAGGTTCTATGGGTAAACCAACACCTGGGAATTATGTCGAAATCATCAATGATAAAGGAGAGCCATGTGGTGTTGGAGAAGTAGGAGACATTGCGGTGCATGTTGATACCCCAGCGTTATTTAAGGGATATTATAAAGACCCAGAACGAACAGCTATGCAGTTTAGAGGAGATTGGTATATCACAGGAGACAAAGCGAAAAAAGATAAGGATGGATATTTCTGGTTTGAAGGTCGCGGAGACGATATCATTATTAGTTCTGGATATACGATTGGACCGTTTGAAGTAGAAGATGCGTTAGTGAAACATCCAGCCGTAAAAGAATGTGCGGTTGTCGCTAGTCCAGATGAAGTACGCGGGCATGTCGTTAAAGCATTTATTGTCTTAAAGCAAGGAGTAAATCCGAACGATCCAGATCTAATCCCAGCTTTACAAGAACATGTGAAAAAGCTTACGGCACCATATAAATATCCTCGTAAAATTGAGTTTGTCGATGATTTACCGAAGACAGCGTCCGGAAAAATTCGTCGCGTAGAATTACGTCAACGGGAGTTAAAAACATTACAAAATTAATCTTATTCGTAGTCGAGAGCAAAGATAGCTCTCGATTTTTTATGGAAACATATTTTAAGACTAGTAAAACGGACAATTTCAAATAAATGATGAGATGGGTATGTAAAGTATTAAAAGAGAAAAATAAAATGTCGAGATTTGCTAGTGACAAGTAATTAGCTCAATCCGGTAAGTAAAATCAAATAGTGGCAAGTAGAATTACATAATTTCAAAAAAATCTCTCAATATAGATGGAAATAATAACTATGCAATAAAATCTTAAAATGGATAACAAATATATCCAAAAACTTAAATAGAAAGTTCCAATTTCATCTTGCCGCGTTAAAATGAATTATAAAAAATTAATTTTATTACAAAGCATTTGCTTATTAAAAAAAACAGGAAGTTTCTCCAAACAATACGAAATAGGAAACGTAATATAAGATAATTAGAAAGTCCAAAAAAGGAGAAAGAACGTATGGGAACATTATGGTATGGTGGAACGATTTATACAATGGATAAAGAAAATGAACAAGTAGAAGCTGTTTATACTTCCAATGGTGTTATTCAAGGAGTCGGTCCTTTAACACAACTTGAACAAATGTTTTCTTCCAGTATTGAGCAGCGTATAGATTTAAAAGGGGCGACAATGCTACCAGGGTTAGTTGATAGTCATATGCATTTAATTGGTTTAGGAGAAATGTTGCACCGTCTCGATTTATCAACGTGTCGTTCAAAAAAAGAACTGCTTACGAAAGTGAGAGAAAAAGTGAACGAAACGAAAGACGGTGAATGGATTATCGGAGAAGGATGGAATGAAAATTTGTGGGCAGACGCTGATGAGTTAACTCGCTGGGATTTAGATCCAATCACGAACATCCATCCTATTTTATTGAAGCGAGTGTGCCGGCATGCTCTTGTTGTCAATACTGTTGCACTGAATCTATGTGGAATAACCGAGCAAACAAAAGAGCCGTTCGGAGGAGTGATTGAACGAAAAAATGGAGCACTTTCGGGTGTATTTAAAGACGATGCTCAACAACTGATATTCAATCGAATCCCGAAAGCTTCTATAGCTTATTTAGAGGATGCATTAAAACGAGCGATTGAACATTGTTGGAAGCATGGGATCGTCGGAGGCCACACGGAAGATTTAAGTTATTATAGTGGTTTTAAAACTACGTATCAGGCATTCCACCACGTCATTCACGAATCGGACTATCCGTTTCGGGCCCATTTATTAGTCCATCATCACGTGATTGATGACTGGTACAAGGAAGGACACACGTATTTAAGTGGTACGCCTTTTATCCGTTTTGGTGCGATGAAAATATTTGCTGATGGGTCTTTAGGAGGACGAACGGCTTTGTTGAGCGTCCCTTATGCCGATGACCCGTCAACTCAAGGAGTAGCCATTCACACGTTACCAGAACTAAAAGAGCTTGTCCAAAAAGCGCGAAAAATGGAACTGCCGGTTGCCATTCATACGATTGGAGATTTAGCTTTTGAATATGCGCTGGAAGCAATATCTGCTTGCCTACCAAAAAATGGACAACGAGACCGCCTTATTCATGCACAATTGCTTCGGGAAGAATTAATCAGAAAAGCTCAATCATTACCAGTTGTCCTTGATATTCAACCTTTGTTTGTCGCATCTGACTTCCCTTGGGTACTTGAACGCGTGAATAAAAATAACATACCTTACCTTTATGCTTGGAAAACGTTACTTAACGCATCCATTCCGTGTGCAGGTGGATCGGACGCACCAATCGAACGAGTGAATCCGTTTCATAGTATTTATACGGCGATTACTCGTAAAAAACCGAATGACCCAAGTACCGCCTATCTACCAGAAGAAGCGTTAACTCCATATGAAGCCTTTCGGTTGTATACGGTAGGAAGTGCTTATGCCGCACAAGAAGAGAATAAAAGAGGATGTATTAAAAACGGACATGTTGCAGATTTCACCATCGTTAACCACGATGTTATGAACGTACCACCGGAGCAGTTGTTGAATTCGGAAGTGGTAATGACCGTCGTCAATGAAAAAATCGTCTACTCACGTAAGCAATAATATTGTCAATCATCCTTTTCCCGACTTATAATGAAGATATTTCGAGAACAGAAATGATAGGAGAGCGGATGACATGAAGCAATCAGAGAGAACGGGGATCTTTTATGCAGCGTTCGCTTATTTGTTGTGGGGGTTATTACCGATTTACTGGAAACTGTTAGAGCATGTTCCAGCCAAAGAAATTTTAGCTAGTCGCGTATTTTGGTCATTTTGGTTTATGATCATTGTCTTATGCATCGCCCGACGACAAGCCGAATTTCGCGAGACGTTAACGGAGGTCATCCGTCATCCGAAAAAAGGTTGGGCCCTTGTCATCGCTGGCTTTTTAGTAACAGGTAATTGGTTTATTTATATTTGGGCCGTTAACTCAGAAAAAATGGTAGAAGCGAGTTTAGGTTATTATATTAACCCGCTCGTCAACGTGGTGCTAGGAATTTTTGTATTAAAAGAAGTCGTAAATCGGACTCAAATATTTTCCTTTTTGTTAGCAGGGATCGGGGTCATGATCTTAACCGTTTCATATGGCAAGTTTCCTTGGGTCGCTTTTAGTTTGGCCTTCACGTTTGCCCTTTATGGATTAGCGAAAAAACTTGTCAAAGTCGATTCAGCGATTGGTTTAACTTTAGAAACAATGGTGGTAACACCGATGGCCTTCATTTATATGATTCATTTATTTTTACAAGGAGAGCTTTCTTTTCTTGCACATACGTGGACCACGGATGTCCTATTAATCGGAGCAGGAGCTGCCACGGCGATTCCCTTGCTTTATTTCGGGAAAGGGGCACAATTAATCCCATTTTATATGCTCGGATTTTTACAATATATTGCACCAACACTTACTTTGCTATTAGGAGTATTCGTATATAAAGAAACCTTTTCAAGTACCCATTTATTAGCGTTTACGTTTATTTGGGTAGCCCTCATACTCTTTTCTGTGTCTAAAACAAAAAGGTACGAAGCATTCGGGAACAAATGGAAAAACAAACGGTCGCTCAGTACATAAAAAAGGATCTGCTTTTTTCGCAGATCCTTTTTTGCCCATTATAAAAATATCCGTTTCACTTTTTCCCAGAACGAGTTATCTTTCAGTTTTACGGTTTTAATTTTTTTGTCGCTTAACTTGATTTCTACATGTTCCACATGTTGCAAGCTTAAGGCTTCATTATCCATTCCTATCGTTGGATACGTACTACCTTCTGGTACAATTTTTAATGTTAATTGTCGATCACCACTTAAAATGAACGATGATCCTAGCGTTCGATAACGGTTGTTGTTTAAAGAAGCTAATTCACTCACTTGTAAGCAAGGTAACAGAGGATCGACGACCGCCCCATTCACCGATTTGTTGTAAGCAGTGCTACCAGTTGGTGTGGAAATGATCATTCCATCTCCCCGGAACGTTTCAAAATGCAGTTGATCGATAAATACGTCCATAACAAACGTTTTAATAATACTTGAACGGATCGAAAATTCATTTAAGCAATGAAATGTTGTCCCATGGTCAACCGTCACATCGATGACAGGGTATCTTCTTACTTCGATTTGCTCTTTTGTCATGGCATCAATCATCTTCGAATGGTCATGCAAATCAAAATCGCAGTACATGCTCAGCTTCCCAGTTGTAGAGATGCCGGCATACAAACAATCTTGGCGGAACCCTGTTTTACGGACGGCTTGTAAAAAGGTACCATCTCCCCCAATGCTAACGATGATGTTGGCCTCTTGGGGATGTTCGACGATGTGGAATCCATAACGTTTCGCTAAATCAATTAACGGGGTAATTTGATTTCGTAAATCATCATGATAGAAAAAATATAAATTTCGGCGATCGTTCATAATTAGTCCTCCTTTTTTTAAAAAAATTGTCCAATATTTATTAATTTTGTTAGAATATTGATAAGTATTTTTAGTGTACCATTTATTTGAAACTTATTTAAACGAAATTCGTAGAATTAAATGCAAACATGAAAAAGGAGGCATACATGAATGAATAAAAAAAGGTGGGGAGCCCTCGCTATCGCAGCAGGGATTTTTATTGTTTCCATTGTGGTTAATATGGCGTCCATGGCCTTTTCAAGCGATTTTGAAAAAACGTTTAATTCATTGTTTTTAGAGGAAATGGATCAACCGTTTAAAGAAAATGTAGTCGAAGATGGTGATCCATTTAATAAAATTGCGGTGTTACATGTAGAAGGAGTTATTCAAGACACAGGTGATACAGTATCTTTTTTCGAATCTGTTGGATATAATCATCGGTTATTCATGGAACAACTAAATGCGGTGAAAGAAGATGATTCCATCGCAGGAGTCGTTTTACGGGTAAACTCTCCTGGTGGTGGTGTTGTGGAGAGTGCCGAAATTCATGAAAAATTAGTTGAAATTATAGAAGAGACCAAAAAGCCTGTGTACGTTTCTATGGGTTCCATGGCTGCTTCAGGTGGATATTATATTTCCGCGCCAGCAACGAAAATTTTTGCTAGTCCGGAAACGTTAACTGGCTCATTAGGAGTCATTTTACAATCCATTAATTATTCGGAGCTGGCAGAAAAATACGGTGTCGAATTTGTTACAATAAAAAGTGGTCCGTATAAAGATATTTTGAGTCCAACAAGACCAGTAACGGAAGAAGAAAAGAACATTTTACAAGAATTGATTAACCGTTCGTATGAGGGATTTGTAAAAGTCATCGCTGAAGGACGCGGAATGTCGGAAAGTGAAGTTCGTAAAATTGCAGATGGTCGTATTTATGACGGTCGCCAAGCGAAGCAATTAAATTTAATTGATGAATTTGGTTATTTAGAAGATGTGATCATCGCTATGAAGGAAGATTTAGGAATCGAAGATGCGCAAGTGATTGAATACGAACCAAGCTTTGGGTTTGAATCATTTTTTGCAATGAGCGCACAACGTTTCTTCCATGGAGACGTAGAATTGGCTAACTTAATGCAGCTGTTATCTCGACCAAATTCCCCTCGGCTGATGTATTTATATTCGGAGTAAAGGGGGTTATTGTGTATGACACAAGAAGAAAAACGCGATAATGTGCAGCAAGAGGCGATGGAAGAAACGGCTTTTGAATTAACTGAGCCGACCAAGGTCGAATCCAAACCTTCTGTACATGTTCCGTCGTATGACATTCATTATGCCGGGTTTTGGATGCGCTTTTGGGCTTATTTAATCGATTTAATTGTGATTGGAAGTTTAAAATGGTTGTTCATTCACCCGACGTTTCGCTTCTTTGATTTACCGATAGATAATGACATGTTCTCGCTGTATTGGTTTTCAACGGGTATTGTCTTCTTTAGTTATTTCATCTTTATGACGAAATTTTTCGGTCAAACGATCGGGAAAATGATCTTTGGACTAAAAGTGATTTCATTAAAAAGTGATAAACTTACTTGGGATACGGTTCTGTTCAGAGAATTCATTGGGAGATATATTAGTTCTACCGTTAACGTGCTTTATCTTTTTGTTGCCTTTCTTCCGAAAAAGCAAGGCATTCATGATATATTTTCCGATACGACGGTTGTTCATGAAAAAACGGTTTTACTTCATAAACCCGCTGTTTAAGCGGGTTTATTTTTTTTAATATTGGACCATAATGGGAGGGGAAAGGTTGGGGAAAAGTATGATTGTATTTGGCATCATTATCTTTCTATTTTTTTTACTTGTACTCCTAAGTGTGACGAAACTTTTTATAGACATTGAAATCAAACATGGGTATGACAACGATCATATACGCATTACGTTTTCTATCTGGTTTCGCATCATTCGCTATACAATAGACATTCCGTTTGTAAAGATTGATACGAAAGAGGCCAAAATCGTTTTTCAAGAGCAAACAGTTGAAAAAAGTGGGGAAAAGAAAAATAAGAAAGAGCGTTCTATCACACCGGAAAAACTACTACGCAGCCTTCATAATACAAAAGAAATCATTCGTCATGTCGTCAAATTACATAAAATTGTGCAATCATTTTTACAAAAAGTATCGGTACAGCACTTAGAATGGCATACCGTTATTGGGTTTCATGACGCGGCTCTTACCGGCGTCATTACAGGAGGAATATGGAGCATTAAAGGTTGGTTTCTTCGATTTCTATACCATCACTTGCAAGTCAAATCACACCCATCGTTAACAGTTACGCCTTCGTTTCAACAGGCTGTAACGCAAATCGCATTTTCATGTATGATTTATTTTCGTATCGGGCATGCTATTTTAGTAGCGATAAAAATGATCAAGCATTGGCGTGGAGGAAAAGTTACGTTCAAATCAAAGACTCCTTTTTCTTCGATTAAATGAAAAATACGACCAGTTATGTAAGGAGGCGTTGTCATGTCTGATCATCCCATTGAAGGCTTAATGACGACCGCAATGGAAAATCTAAAAGAAATGATTGATGTCAATACAATCATCGGAGACCCTGTAGAAACGCCAGATGGGAGTGTGATCCTAACCGTTTCTAAGGTTGGGTTTGGATTTGCGGCAGGTGGTAGCGAATTTATGCTTCAAGACCAGGAGCTATCTCAACGTGGTCAGTCAAAACAACCGTTTGGCGGCGGAAGTGGCGGCGGAGTTTCCATTACACCAATTGCTTTTCTAATCGTAAACAGCCAAGGAGTAAAAATGCTCCATTTAGATGAAAGCACCCATTTATTAGAAAAAATTCTTGATTTAGCGCCAAGTGCAATGGAAAAGCTGCAGCATATGTTCAAAAAGAAAAACGATAACAAAGATGAGATTAATCCTAACCAGTATACCGATTCCTATAAACAAGATTTTGATATATAACAATCATAATTCGGAGAAATTCTTTTCTCCGATTATGATTGTTTTTATTTGATAAAAAACAAGATATTTCGGTATGATGAAATGGAAGAAGATCGTTAGGAGGAATCGCAATGGTAACGTTCAAAGGGAAAAAAGTTACATTATTAGGAAATCAGGTGCAGGTAGGGGATAAAGCGCCGAACTTTACAGTATTAGCGAACGACTTATCAGAAGTAACATTAGACGATACAAAAGGTTCCGTTCGCCTCATTAGCGTCGTACCTTCTCTTGATACAGGGGTTTGTGATGCACAAACACGTCGTTTTAATGAAGAAGCGTCTAAATTAGATAATGTAAAGGTATTAACCATTTCAGTTGACCTTCCATTTGCTCAAAAACGTTGGTGCGGGGCAGCTGGTGTTGAAAACGTTCAAACATTATCTGATCATCGTGACCTTTCTTTTGGTAAAGCCTATGGGGTAGCTATTAAAGAATTACGTTTATTAGCACGTGCTATATTTGTTGTCGATTCCTCAGACACAGTAACCTATGTTGAATATGTTGACGAAGTGACGAATCATCCAAATTACGAAGCAGCAATTGAAGCGGCAAAAGCAGCAAAATAATTTTTCATCTTAGACTCCCCGTTTAATTCGGGGAGTTTTTCATTCAACTGTTGTTCTTTTTTAATCCATGATAAAATAGGGCGATAGAATGTAGTCAGGAGGAATGAATGGTGAAAGTTTCGCCAGTAGAACAATTATTTACAGCATTTGATGAAACGGCAACGTTACTTGAAGAAGAACTATCTTGCACTTATTTAGAAGCACTTGCTGAAGCCGGAGAAGACTTTTTTCATTATACTGTACTTCAAGACGAAGTGAGCGAAGTTACAAAAAAGCGTATTCAAAAAAAAATAGAGGAAGTAAATGTCGATCGGTTTTCCAGTGAACAAATTCGAAAAGCGTTTCAACTGTGTATTTTAAAGGGAATGAAAAAACATACGCAGCCTCATCATCAAATGACACCTGATTCCATTGGCTTAATTGTTAGCTATCTTATAGGGAAGTTTATGAACACTTCTTTATCATTCTCTTTACTAGACCCGGCCATTGGAACAGGAAACTTAGTGTATACCATTTTGAACGGGATGCCGGAAAAGCAAATTCAAACATATGGGGTCGATGTGGACGATGTACTCCTAAAGTTAGCATATACAAATGCCAATTTACAAAAGCATTCCATTCAACTATACAATCAAGATTCGATAGCACCACTTCTTGTTCCAAAAGTAGACGCTGTTGTATGCGATTTACCAGTTGGGTACTATCCTGATGATATTAGAGCCCAAGAATATCGCTTAAAAGCAAAAGAAGGACATTCATATGCCCATCATTTATTACTAGAACAAAGTATCAATTATACAAAAGATGGTGGATACTTGTTTTTTGTGATACCTAATCATTTATTTGAGTCTGATCAATCGAAGCAATTACACGAATACATTAAAGAGGTTGCCAACATTCAAGCAGTATTACAGTTGCCTTTATCCATGTTCAAAAGCGAAAAATTAGCTAAGAGTATTTTTATTTTGCAAAAGAAAAAAGACGGCGTGAAACCACCGAAGCAAGTATTACTTGCTCAATTACCAAAACTGTCCGATGGTCAAGCGATGGAGCGATTTTTATGGAAGGTAGACAATTGGTTTGAAGAAAATAATTAATCTTTAGGCTGGAGTTAAATACTTCAGCCTTTTGCTATGAATATTTTTCAAAACAATTCGAAAATAATTACATTAAGATGAAAACGATAACAATCATGAGAGGTTCTTGCAATCTTTAAGAGTGAGTGATTAAATGGAGAAATGGATATGTTTTTTTCGGACACCGAATTTTTCACATAGAAGGAGCGGTATAAATGACTAAAATTATTGCAATTAACGCGGGAAGTTCATCGCTTAAATTTCAGCTTTTTGACATGCCGAAAGAAACGGTCATTACGAAAGGAATTATTGAGCGAATTGGTTTAAATGATTCTATTTTTAACATTACATTAAACGGAGAAAAGAAGAAGGAAGTTTTAGATATTCCAAATCATGAAGTAGCAGTAAAATTGCTTTTAGATAAATTAACTTCGTATGGCATTATTAATTCCCTTGACGAAATTGAAGGAATTGGACATCGGGTGGTCCATGGAGGAGAAGAATTTACAGATTCTGCATTAATTACGGACGAAGTGTTAGCAAAAATCGAAAAGCTATTTGATTTAGCTCCGCTTCATAACCCAGCGAACGTAACGGGAATTAAAGCGTTCCAAGCAGTGCTACCAAATGTTCCAGCGGTTGCGGTATTTGATACAGCATTCCATCAAACAATGCCAGAAAGCTCCTACCTTTATAGTTTACCATACGAATATTATGAGAAATTTGGAATTCGTAAATATGGGTTCCATGGAACGAGCCATAAGTATGTTTCCCAGCGGGCAGCTGAACTATTAGGTCGTCCAATTGAGCAATTACGTCTCATCTCTTGTCACTTAGGTAATGGGGCAAGTATTGCCGCAATTGAAGGTGGAAAATCGATTGATACGTCGATGGGCTTCACACCGTTAGCAGGTGTCACCATGGGAACTCGCTCAGGTAACATTGACCCCGCATTAATCCCATACATTATGGACAAAACCGGTAAATCCGCTGATGAAGTGTTAGAGATTTTAAATAAGAAAAGCGGAATGCTTGGAGTGTCTGGTTTCTCTAGTGATTTACGTGACATTGAAGACGAAGCAGCAAAAGGTAACGAACGTGCTGAACTAGCCCTTGAAGTGTTTGCTAACCGTATTCATAAATATATTGGTTCATACGCAGCTCGTATGTGTGGTGTAGATGCGATTATCTTTACGGCTGGAATTGGGGAAAATAGTGATGTGATCCGGGCAAAAGTATTACGCGGACTTGAATTTATGGGAGTATATTGGGATCCATCTTTAAACAAAGTGCGTGGAAAAGAAGCGTTCATTAGCTATCCACATTCTCCAGTAAAAGTATTAGTGATCCCAACGAACGAAGAAGTGATGATTGCGCGTGACGTTGTGCGTGTGGCAGGATTATAAATTTTTTATGGATCAGCTAAGAGAAATTCTCTTAGCTGTTTTTTTGTCTTTGCAAATGGTACTTCCTCTTAGGATAATATCTTAAGTACATTTTAAGCCATCGTTTGAAAAGAGAAAAATATGGTATACTAAACGTAATATGGATGAATGTGGAGGTTAAAATAAATGGTTTGGTCTGAAAGGGAGCAAGCATATTGGAATGAAATTCTTGACTTTGAAAGGAACCTCCTGCAATACGAACCGAACGACTTTGAGCTTACATATGAAAAATGGTTAGAAAAAGGGTTGACGCTTGTCCCAGCGGAAACGCGAGAACTATTTTTTGAGCAATTTGATCAACTGTTTTTTCATATTCATTCCCTTCTTCAAGGTTCTCAATTTCAAATGGATGCCCGTGATCGAATTTTAACCGCTGCCCGAGCGTTTGATGATACAGTAGAATCTATTTCTGATTTGAAGCGATTGTCGATCGACCAGCTTCATTATATTGCTCAACAGCAAAGCTCCAGGCATCGAATTTATTCTCTTCTTCAAGGCGCAGCTGTTGGGATAGGTGGAACTTTAGCTTTAAGCAGTGATTATTTGGCGATGACTATCATCAATTTACGGGCAGTACAATTGATTTCCATGTCGTACGGTTACGAGGTAAATTCACCGTATGAAATGATGACATCGTTAAAAGTGTATCATACATCGACGTTACCTTTACGTTTACGTGCTGCCGGATGGATGAAATTGAAAGAGGAGATTGGAGACGAGCACTACTTTTATTTTGGTTCAGAAAAGTTGACGAATGAAACTTGGTTGCAAGGACCGTTGAAACAAGTATTAAAAACAATGTTGATTCTAACTTTTAAGAGAAAGCAATTTTCAGGAGTTCCTTTCATCAGTATGGCTATTGGAGCTGGGGCCAACTATCAACTGACGCGCAATGTCACGAACATGTCCGAAAAATTTTATCAAATGCGCTTGTTAATGGAAAAACAAGCCCAAACCTAATGAAAAGGCAAAAGGCATCATGCTTTTTGCCTTTTTTGATTATGTATCCGCTTTTTTCACTGTGATGTGCCCTTGTACTCGATACCAAATCCATAAATCGTTAATAATGGACGCAAGTTCTGCTATCTGTTGATTGATTTGACATGATCGTTCAAATTGTTCTTCTTCCCCTAATTGGTGTTGCAGCATGTCAATTTGTTGCTCTACCTCTCGAATCCGATCAGGAATTTGCCCACGAATATGCTCCCATTCTAATAAAATCCTCATCTGTTCTTCTTTTAAATACTGCTCCCACTCTTTGGACAAGTGAGGGAGGTAAATACCAAGGCGTTGATCCCAACAAAAGTAATTTGTCATTTTTATCATCCTTTTTACGTGTGAATTCCTATGTCTATTGTAAGGGACTTTCATTATTTTTACTAACTGCTAATATTTATTCAATTATATAAATAAATATTGAAATAGTACTTAATAAGTGCTATCCTTTTACCATAGAAAATAAGAATAAATTATTATTTGTTTGTATTTTTATTCAATTAAGGAGGAGGACAATCCAGTGGCGGAAAAGGTAGTATTAGCGTATTCTGGGGGACTTGATACATCTGTTGCAATACAATGGCTAAAAGATCTAGGGTATGAAGTGATTGCTGTTTGTTTAGATGTTGGAGAAGGAAAAGATTTAGAGTTTATTCAAAAGAAAGCTCTTCAAGTAGGGGCGTTAAAAAGTTATGTGATCGATGCGAAAGAAGAATTCGCCAACGAGTATGCGTTAGTAGCCCTTCAAGCTCATACGTTATATGAAGGAAAATATCCACTCGTGTCCGCTTTATCACGTCCGTTGATTGCGAAAAAATTGGTGGAAATAGCAGAACTCGAAGGGGCAACAGCGGTTGGGCACGGTTGTACGGGGAAAGGAAATGACCAAGTTCGTTTTGAAGTTTCTATTAAAGCTTTAAATCCTTCGTTAAAAGTGGTGGCGCCTGTTCGTGAGTGGAGCTGGTCGCGTGAAGAAGAAATCGAATATGCAAAACAAAGAGGAATTCCGATTCCAGTCGACATAGATAGCCCATATTCTATCGATCAAAATTTATGGGGAAGAAGTAACGAATGCGGCATATTGGAAGATCCGTGGGCTGCACCACCTGAAGAGGCGTACGATTTAACATCTTCAATTGAAGACGCTCCCGATAAGCCTGAATGGATAGAAATTGAATTTGAAAAAGGAGTACCTTTAGCGATAAATGGACAGACTTATCCTCTTTACGAACTGATTTTAACGCTCAATCAGTTAGCAGGTAAGCACGGAGTTGGGCGTATTGACCATGTAGAAAATCGATTAGTCGGTATTAAATCACGTGAAGTATATGAATGTCCAGCTGCGATAACTCTTATCAAGGCGCATAAAGAACTAGAAGATTTGACACTTGTTAAAGAGGTTGCCCATTTTAAACCGTTCATTGAACAAAAATTAGCGGAGCTCATTTATAACGGATTATGGTTTTCCCCATTGAAAAATGCGCTTGTGTCATTTTTAAAAGAAACGCAACAAGTGGTGACAGGTACGGTACGAGTGAAATTGTTTAAAGGTCATGCAATCGTAGAAGGTCGAAAATCACCGTTTTCGTTGTATAATGAAAAGCTTGCTACGTATACGGCTGAAGATGAATTTGATCATTCTGCAGCTGTCGGGTTCATTCAATTATGGGGACTTCCAACAACGGTTCATCGTATGGTGCATCAATCGGAGAAGGTGACAAAATGAAAAAATTGTGGGGAGGCCGCTTTACGAAAACGGCGGCTGAATGGGTAGATGCTTTTGGTGCTTCCATTCCTTTTGACCAAGAACTTGTCTTTGAAGATATCGAAGGAAGCAAGGCGCACGCCCGTATGTTAGGAACATGCGGCATTCTAACAGAAGAAGAAACGAATAAAATTCTTCAAGGGTTGCAATCAATTCAGAAAAAAGTCGAAAAAGGGGAAGTCGAGTTTTCGATTGCACTGGAAGATATTCATATGAACATCGAAAAATTGTTAATCGATGAAATCGGACCGATTGGAGGAAAATTGCATACAGCACGAAGTCGGAACGATCAAGTGGCTACCGATATGCACCTTTATTTGAAAAAGAAAGTGAAAATGATTATCGAGGCCATTGAAGAAATGCAACAAGCACTCCTTCATCAAGCGGAACAACATGTAGAGACAATTATGCCTGGATATACCCATTTACAACGTGCACAACCGATCTCATTTGCTCATCATTTAATGGCGTATTTTTGGATGCTTGAACGTGATAAAGGACGGTTGAAGGATTCGTTAAAACGAATCGACTACTCTCCTTTAGGTGCAGGAGCGTTAGCCGGAACTACTTTTCCGATCGATCGTTCGTTCACAGCGGCCGAACTGGGGTTTACTAACATCTACGAAAACAGTATGGATGCTGTAAGCGATCGTGATTTTATCGTCGAATTTTTAAGCCATGCATCGTTGTTGATGATGCACTTATCACGCTTAGCGGAGGAATTCATTTTATGGTCGAGCCAGGAGTACCATTTTATCGAACTAGATGATACGTTTGCTACGGGCAGTAGCATCATGCCGCAAAAGAAAAACCCGGATATGGCTGAGCTCATTCGTGGAAAAACAGGACGAGTGTACGGTCATCTTTTCAGTTTGCTAACTGTTTTAAAAGGATTACCACTTGCGTATAACAAAGACATGCAAGAAGACAAAGAGGGGATGTTTGATACGGTTGCTACCGTTACTGGTTGTTTAAAGATTTTTACGGGTATGATTGAGACAATGAAGGTAAATCACATGAATATGGAACAAGCAACAAAACAAGATTTTTCAAATGCAACTGAGCTAGCCGATTATTTAGCGAGTAAAGGCATTCCGTTTCGAAAAGCTCATGAATTGGTTGGAAAGTTAGTATTATTATGCCTGCAAAAAGGATGTTATTTAACGGATTTAACGTTAGCTGAGTTTCAGAAAGCATCTCCATTAATTGATGAAGATATTTACAATATCTTATCTCCTTACGAAGCAGTAAAAAGACGTAATTCCGATGGTGGAACAGGCTTTCAACAAGTAAGGAAACAAATTGAAAAAGCAAAAAAATTGCTTCATCCAAACTTATAGTTCTGCTCCCTCTTTATTTCGAAGAAGAGAATTACTTAATTGATGGAAGGCCTAAGGACGACTAACACAACATACGGGGCATGGCGAGTGAAATATTCGGAAACGCTACCTAATTGGAAGTCCATTTTTGGAGAAGGAGAACCAGCTGGCAATCATGATGTGCTGATACAGGTTAACACTCCTTTCCTGTTTATAATTGACATTTTTAAAAATGGATAATGCACCCCTTTTCTCAAATACTAATGCTGTATTAAAAAGAGGAAAGGGGTATTTTATGAAAAAACGTGAGCCAAAAGAATCACTCACATACGACGAAAATGGGACTGAACAAGTGAGTCAACAAATTATGAATGCCTATTTTTCAGGCAGTATGGACGAACAAGAGGAATTTTTTCCTTCAAATAACGAGGATCCAAATGAACGATAAGGCACTTTCATAGTGCCTTTACATATTCTTGCTCCTGTTTGTTGAATTAGGTAATACCATTAAATTTGTTTAGCATTTTTTTTGTGAAAATGTTATATTAATTATGATTTGTCCCTATTGTACTAATTTTTTTATGAATTTTAACAGGAGGTTGGCATTATGCGAATCGGGGTACCTAAGGAAATAAAAAACAACGAAAACCGTGTTGCCATGACACCTGCAGGGGTCGTCAACCTTGTCAATAATGGACATGAAGTGTATATCGAAACAGGTGCTGGACTTGGCTCTGGTTTTACAGATGACGATTATAAACAAGCTGGGGCTGTCATTGTTAACACAGCAGAAGAAGCTTGGTCGATGGAGATGGTAATGAAAGTAAAAGAGCCATTACCAAGCGAATATCAATACTTCCGTGAAGGATTAATTTTATTTACCTATTTGCATCTTGCGCCAGAACCAGAATTAACGAAAGCGTTAATCGATAACAAAGTTGTTGGAATCGCTTACGAAACCGTACAATTACCGAACGGTTCGTTACCACTATTAACACCGATGAGTGAAGTGGCAGGTCGAATGGCTACGCAAATTGGTGCGCAATTCCTAGAAAAAATTTACGGAGGAAAAGGAATCCTTCTATCTGGAGTTCCTGGTGTTCAACGTGGAAAAGTTACCATCATCGGCGGTGGTGTAGCTGGTACGAACGCTGCAAAAATGGCAGTCGGACTAGGTGCCCAAGTGACGATCATCGACTTAAATCCAGATCGTTTACGTCAATTAGACGATATTTTTGGAAGCGATGTCACAACATTAATGTCAAACCCTTACAACATTGCCCAAGCGGTAAAAGATTCTGACCTAGTTATTGGGGCTGTGTTAATTCCAGGGGCAAAAGCTCCTAAGCTTGTGACAGAAGAGATGATTAAATCAATGAAACCTGGTTCTGTTGTAGTTGATATTGCGATTGACCAAGGTGGTATCTTTGAAACGACGGACCGCATTACGACTCATGATAACCCAACCTATGAAAAACATGGCATTGTACACTATGCCGTGGCGAACATGCCAGGTGCCGTTCCACGTACTTCAACAATTGCTTTAACAAATGTGACTGTACCGTATGCGTTACAAATTGCGAATAAGGGTTACAAACAAGCGTGTTTAGACAATGAAGCGTTATTAAAAGGAATTAATACATTAAATGGATATGTCACATACGCAGCAGTAGCGGAAGCTCATGGACTAGAATACGCTGATGCACGTAAGTTATTGGAGCAAATGTAATATATAATAATTAGGGACTGGCCAAACGTCAGTCCCTTTACTTTGATGAAAACATGTAATCCATTTTATTCAATGATTTTTAGTTCTTTCGGATATTTTGTTAACACTTCTACACCATCTTCTGTCACATAAACATCGTCTTCAATGCGTACACCCGCTACATTTGGAACATAAATTCCTGGTTCAATAGTAAAAACCATCCCTTTTTGAATCGTTAATTCATTGGTAGATGTAATTGACGGATATTCGTGAACACTAATTCCAAGCCCATGGCCTAATCGGTGAGGGAAAAAGTCTCCATAACCGGCCTCGTGAATGATTTGACGAGCAATTTGGTCTAGGTGTGATGCAGTTACCCCCGGCTTTGTGGCAACGACAGCTGTTTCTTCCGCTTTTCTTACCGTTTCGTAAATCGCTTTTTGTTCTTCGGAAATATCTCCAAACGCTACTGTCCGCGTAATGTCCGAGCAATATCCATCGTAAACGACACCTAAGTCAAAAAGGACGAGATCGCCTTTTTTAATTTTCGTTAAACCTGGCGTACCGTGCGGAGAAGCGGCATTAGCCCCAGTAAGAACCATAGTAGAAAATGACATTTCAGTAACGCCTTTTTTCTTCAATTCATATTCAATCGTCGCAATAATCTCTAACTCTGTTGCTCCTTCATAAATGGCATTTACACCCGTTTCGATGGCAAAATCCGCGAGTGCTGCCGCTTTACGAATTGCCGCCAATTCTTGGTCATCTTTAATCATGCGTAGCTCTCGTAATTTTTCTTCAGCGGAAACAAATTGGACGTTTGGGAAGCGTTTCATGATTTCTTCATAGCGCTCGACATTTAAATGTACTTTTTCAATTCCCCACGTCGGTTGTTTTGGTAAGCGCTGATGAATTTTTTGTTGAATGATGTCCCAAGGGTTTTCGGTGTCTTGATACCCGATGATTTCATATTCCCACCCGGCATTTTTGACATCATTTTGTTCCATAGCAGGGCAGATTAAAATTGGTTCACTTTGTTGGAAGACTAGAAGGCCGAGTAAACGTTCATGAGGCTCGCTTCGGAATCCACTAAAATAAAAAACATTTTCTTTCGATGAGACGAAGCAAACGTCCATCTCTTTTTCTTGCATCCAGTTTATCAGTTGTTGTAAACGTTGTTTCATTCATCCAGTCCCCTTTTTTTTATTATGTATACCTTGAGATTATCAGTAACCATCCCATTTGTAAACTTTTACTCACTGTTCATCTTGGTAAACATAGCGAATGATATATTTAAAATATTAATTTAGAAGGAAAATGTCATTCTAAAGAGAATAGTATCGATGGAGGACAAATTAGAAAGGGGATTTGTATGAAAGTTTCATTCCATGGCCATGCGGTTGTAAAAATTGAAACAAACGGTACGCAAATTTTAATCGACCCATTTATTAATGGAAATGAAATAACGGATTTAATTGTAGAAGAACAACGCCCAGATGTGATTATTTTAACGCACGGTCATAATGACCATGTAGGAGATACGATTGAAATTGCTAAAAAAAATGATGCCCTTGTTGTTGCCAATTATGAATTAGCTACATACCTAAGTTGGAAGGGACTGCGTACCCATCCAATGCATATTGGTGGTGCCCATCACTTTGATTTTGGAAAAGTAAAATTAACTCCAGCCCTTCATGGTTCAGGATATGTAACGGAAAATAATGAACTTGTATATATGGGGATGCCGACAGGTGTATTGCTTACAGCTGAAGGGAAAACAATCTATCATGCAGGAGATACGGGATTGTTCTCAGATATGAAACTAATTGGAGAGATGAACGACATCGACCTCGCGTTTTTACCGATTGGAGATAACTTTACGATGGGACCAGAAGATGCAGCGGTCGCCGCGAAGTTTTTACAAGCGAAAACAGTTGTACCAATT
The DNA here is from genome assembly GCA_017656295.1 of Bacillus sp. (in: firmicutes). NCBI lineage: Bacteria > Bacillati > Bacillota > Bacilli > Caryophanales > Bacillaceae > Bacillus > Bacillus sp. (in: firmicutes). The sequence continues at coordinate 28,249 of JACDOC010000006.1, forward strand.
CATTTCGATACCTTCCCGAAAATTAAACAAGACCCAGAGAAATTTGTTCAGCTTCTTGGGGAAGGCATTCAAGCAAGAGTTATGAAAGCTGGAGATGTTATCGAGTTATAAGAAATGCAGGACTGACCTGACTTTATGATAAAGTTGGGCCAGTCCTTTTTTATAGGTATGATATGGTTTACCTTTTGCATAAAATGAGAAAAACGAGAGAGTCGATGCATAATGGAAGGGGAGATTTTCGTGAAAGCCAAATATATTTTATGTATTCTTGTCACTTGTTTATTATTGTATATCGCATTACCATATTTCTCGTTTTCTGGGACTACATTACGAATTTTGTTTGAAGGAACATGGTTAGCTTTTGCTTTTGTTGTCATATCAGGAAATGTTGTCGCCCTTCTCTTTTCTGTTGAACGAAGTATACGGCCAGTACGAAAAAAGGAACAAAAGCAAGAAGGCAAGCGAATGTATCATTCATCAAGCCGTTGAATACCCTTCCTTTTCTCTTTATAATGAAAGTAAGTTGATATATGGGCGAGAAAAGGGTGAATGGCTTGGCGACAAAGCACGAACAAATTTTACAATATATTGACCAACTGCCAGTTGGAGAGAAAATCTCGGTCAGACAAATTGCAAAAGCGCTAAACGTAAGTGAAGGAACTGCTTATCGCGCGATCAAAGATGCCGAGAATAAAGGATATGTGAGCACAATTGAACGTGTCGGTACGATTCGAATCGAACGAAAGAAAAAAGAAAATATTGAAAAGTTAACCTTTGCCGAGGTAGTTAATATCATCGATGGACAAGTACTTGGCGGAAAAGCGGGACTACATAAAACATTAACGAAATTTGTTATTGGCGCCATGAAGCTGGAAGCGATGATGCGATATACCGGAGCGGGAAACTTACTCATTGTCGGAAATCGGACAAAAGCCCATGAACATGCACTCAAAGCAGGAGCAGCTGTATTAATTACCGGTGGTTTCGATACAGAAGATCATGTGAAAAAGCTGGCCGACGAATTAGAATTGCCGATTATTTCGACAAGCTACGATACGTTTACGGTTGCGACAATGATTAATCGGGCGATTTATGACCAGTTAATTAAAAAAGAAATTGTGTTAGTTGAAGATATTTTAACCCCATTAGAAAAAACGGTTTACTTGTCCGTAAAAGATACGGTAGGCAGCTGGTACGAAAAAAAACGAGAAACGCTTCATAGCCGTTTCCCAGTAGTAGACCAAGGTCTAAAAGTGCTCGGTATGGTCACCTCAAAAGATGTGATGGGTCAAAACGAGGACACCCCTATTGAGAAAGTTATGACGAAATCGCCAATTACCGTACATGGCAAAACGAGCGTAGCTTCTGCCGCTCATATGATGATTTGGGAAGGGATCGAACTGCTCCCGGTGGTTGATCAACAAAACAGACTAATGGGGATCATTAGTCGACAAGATGTTTTAAAAGCGTTGCAAATGATACAACGGCAACCCCAAATTGGCGAAACGATTGACGACATCGTTGCTGCACAATTAACGACTCTTGAAGATGAACAAGAAGAAGATGTTTTCCAATTTGAAGTAACCCCGCAAATGACAAACCAATTAGGAGCAATTTCCTATGGAGTATTTACCTCATTAGTGACCGAAGCAACTAACAGAGTATTACGGAATCATAAAAAAGGAGATTTAGTCGTAGAGAATATGACTATCTATTTTATTAAACCGGTTCAAATTGAGAGTAAAATCACGATTCATCCTAAGGTACTAGAAGTCGGCCGAAAGTTTGGAAAGGTCGATGTAGAAGTTTTCAATGAAGGGGTATTAGTCGGTAAGGCATTAATGATGTGTCAGCTTATTGACCGATAGAAAAGGGACGCCTAATGAGACGTCCCTTCTTTTTCAATCGATTATTCGTTTATTTGTTTTAAAATGTATGGCAAATAATGACGATACGCTCGATATCCGGACCAAGCGCTTAAGCTTCCGATAAGAATAAACAGTCCGCCAACAATGTATGTAACGGTTGTATGGTATAAGAAAAATTGATTTAAGCCAAAAAGGGCAACAAACAGTCCGAGAGCGATACTTGATTTACTAGAGATCCATTTCTTTTCTAAATCGTTTTTGCTTCGAAAGTAACGCGCTTTATAATAGACGTAAAAGGATAACGAACTAATAATCAAGATAACTAATACTGGCATTGTTGTATCCCCCATTTTCTACTGTCATTCCCCTTTATTGTAACGGCATTAGAAGAAAAATGCCAATAAAGATATATAGAAAAGGAGTCAACCAATATGAAAGAGACGATTTTACAATTAATTCAATCCTATGAAACCATCATCGTTCATCGCCACGTCCGCCCTGACCCGGATGCATACGGTTCGCAAGGAGGACTAGTGGAAATTTTACAAGCATCGTTTCCGGAAAAACAAATTTTTGCCGTAGGCGAAGATGACCCATCATTACAATTTCTCCGGAAGGTAGACCAAGTTGATGATCAACAATTTGAAAATGCCTTAATAATTATTTGCGATACGGCGAATAAAGAACGAATCGACGATGAGCGATATCGATTAGGTAAACAGGTGATAAAAATCGACCACCATCCAAATGAAGATCCATATGGGGATGTTAATTGGGTAGAGACGTCGGCTAGTTCAACGAGTGAAATGATTTATGAATTTTATTTGTTTGGAAAAGATAAAGGATTGAAAATAACAGACGAGGCAGCACGCCTGTTATACGCTGGGATTGTTGGGGATACAGGGCGTTTCTTATATCCAAGTACGACAGAAAAAACGTTTCGGTATGCCGGTGAATTAGTGAACTATTCCTTTGACCGAAATGAATTGTATAACCAACTATATGAATTAGAAGAAAAAGTCGTTAAATTACAAGGATACGTACTGCAAAATTTCCAAATGTACGAAAATGGAGCTGCTTTTGTTACGATGAAAAAAGATTTGCTCGAGGAGTTTCAAGTCACTCCTTCTGAGGCCTCCCAAATTGTTAGTATTTTAGGAAACGTAAAAGGAATTAAAGCATGGTGTTTCTTCGTGGAGGAGGAAGACCAAATTCGCGTCCGCTTACGTTCCAAAGGTCCAATTATTAATGAAATTGCCAAAAAATATCATGGTGGGGGACATCCTTTAGCAGCTGGTGCCTCCGTTTATTCTTGGGAGGAAGTTGAAAGCGTTAAAAAAGATATTTTAGATGTTTGCGACCCACATCAATAACTGAAGTACAAAAGAGGGATATTTTTTGGATCCCTCTTTTTTTACTCCGCAAGCCTGAGTTCTAAATACACATAAATAGTTGTAAAAAAATACAATTCCTTAACGACAAAACGGTATCGTTTTTCGTTTATTTTGATTGTTTTATTTTCAATCGTCTTCTTTAACAATTCACGGTTTTTAAACACCGCTTCTAAATCTTTAGCTAGTAACACTTGTAAATCTTTTTTAACCGCCTCTTCTGTTAAGAAAATGCTATGCTTATCTTCAATTTCGTACCTTTGGAAGTTCGTAATTTTTACTTTAATATCTTGTACTTTTAATAGTTCTTTATTTTTTTTGTTCACCGCGATAAACTCTTCCTGCCAAATGGAGATACTATGTTTTAATTCTTTAATTTCTTCTTGTTGCTGATCAATTAACTTCGTTTGTTTTTCTTGGAGCGAACCGAAGATAAATAAAAAAATGAGCCAACTAATCATCCCTCCTAAGGCAACGCCGGCAAGAAAACGTTGCATGTGCGGTTGGTGATGGTAAGACGATACCCTCATGAGGTAATGTACTCCTGTGTAAACCATTTGATGATAAGGGCTCCGGTTTGGGCACCACCTAGTGCCGAAAGAATAAGTAAAAATTGTTTAAATAAGTCTTTCGTTTCTCCCTCGATTAACCCTCGTTCCATATGATAAACCGTATCGAACGTTCCACCGATAGCTGCGACAATCGCCCAGATGCGAAGTAACTTTGATAAACGATAAATGTGAGTAAATGGAGGTTCTCCCGTTAAAAAGGCCGCTAGCCCACCGATAATCGATCCTCCGAGAATAACGCCTAATGCAATAAAATAACTATTAAAAAACGTCGGAAAAAACGCTTCATTCAAACTGATCATCCTCTCATGATCAAATTACGCTTTAATACACTATATGGGACAAACATAGAAAATATGTGACGGTACAAAAAGCGAACATAATTTCTTTTTTATAAAAAGGAATCTATAATGAAAGTAGCATAAAAAAGGAAGTGAAGAGAGTGTCGTTCGTTCATTTACAAGTAATGAGCGCTTACAGTTTATTATCAAGTACAATTTCGATTTCCTCTCTTGTAAAACAAGCGCTAAAGCTAAACTATTCAGCTTTAGCGCTTACGGACCGAAATGTTTTGTATGGGGCCATTCCTTTTTACAAGGAATGTATGGCCCATGGAATTAAGCCGATTATCGGTTTAATGATTGATGTGGAAAGTGTACTCGAAGAAGACAAAGCATTTCCTCTCGTATTATTAGCACAAAATAACGAAGGATATAAAAACTTAATTAAACTATCAAGTGCTTACGGAACTAAAGGGGTCTCCGGCGTCCGATTAAAGTGGTTGCAAGCGTATCGGGATGGAATCATTGCTATCACTCCAGGAATGGAAGGAGAGATTGAGCAATGTCTTCTCCAAGGAGATCAGGAAGGGGCTATAAAAGTCGCTGCAACGTTTCGAAGAATTTTTCCACAGTTTTATTTAGCACTCCAACATTTAAACAAAAAAGAAGAACGGACGTTAGTTCCTCAAATAAAAGAGTTAGCCCATTCGTTAACCATTCCACTTGTAGCTACAAATGATGTTCGTTATTTAACAAAGGAGGACGCGTTTACGTATGAATGTCTTGTGGCGATAAAAGAAGGACGTATGATAAAAGAAGATGAACGACTAGAAGATACCAACCATTACCTTAAGTCAAAAAAGGAAATGGTCGAACTCTTTCAAGATGAGGTGGATGCTCTAGAACAATCAGTTTTAATTGCCCAAAAGTGCCATGTGGAACTTTCGTTTGATCAACCCCACTTGCCGAAATATCCATTGCCATCAAATCAAACAGCTAGTACATTTTTGCGTACCCTTTGTGAACAAGGATTGAACGATCGTTATTCGGAAGTCACCGAAAAACATCGAGCACGGCTAAACTATGAACTACAAGTTATTGAGCAAATGGGGTTTGCTGATTATTTTTTAATCGTCTGGGACTTTATGAAATTTGCACGCAAAAAAGGTATTTTAACTGGTCCCGGGCGGGGATCGGCAGCTGGTTCGCTCGTCGCTTATGTACTACATATTACCGATGTCGATCCATTAAAGTATGGTTTGCTTTTTGAACGGTTTTTAAATCCGGAACGTATTACGATGCCAGATATCGATATTGACTTTCCAGATCATCGTCGGGAAGAAATCATCAATTATGTTGTCCAAAAATACGGAAGCATGCATGTCGCCCAAATTATTACATTTGGTACGTTCGGGGCAAAAGCGGTCATTCGAGATTTAGGAAAGGTGTTCGGTTTTCAAAATAGAGAAATTGATCAATTGTCTAAGATGATTCCGTCCAGAACGGGTATTACTTTAAAGGAGGCGTATCAAGAATCTGTTCCCCTCCAACAATTTGTTCAATCATCTCCCGTTCATCAAACCTTTTTCCAAACGGCCGTCAAGCTTGAAGGATTGCCGCGCCATACGTCAACCCATGCAGCGGGAGTGGTCATTACCGATGAACCATTAACAGACATTGTACCGATTCAACGAGGGCAACAAGATTTTTATTTAACGCAATACTCAATGGATGTGTTAGAAACGCTCGGAGTATTAAAAATGGATTTTTTAGGCCTGCGGAATTTGTCAATCATTGAACATATTTTGCACATGATTCAAAAAGAACAAGGAGTACGTATCGATATTCGGTCGATTCCACTCGATGATGAAAAAACGTACCAATTGTTAAGCCGTGGAGATACGTTAGGAATTTTCCAATTAGAATCAGAAGGGATGAGACGCGTATTACGTGAGTTGCGACCAACGCATTTTGAAGATATTGTGGCGGTCAATTCGTTGTATCGTCCTGGACCGATGGAGCAAATTCCTCTCTACATCCAACGGAAACACGGCCGTCAAGCCGTTCCGTCCATTCATCCAGATATTGATCAGATTTTACATACAACGTACGGTGTGATAGTGTACCAAGAGCAAATTATGGAAATCGCAGCCGAAATGGCCGGTTTTTCATTAGGAGAAGCAGATTTACTTCGGCGTGCGGTCAGCAAAAAAAAGAAAGACGTGCTTGACCGTGAACGGAGTCACTTTGTGGAAGGGGCCTTAGCAAAAGGGTATGATCAAGCAACAGCAACCTCTGTTTATGACTTGATTGTACGTTTTGCCAATTACGGATTTAATCGCAGTCATGCCGTTGCCTACAGTTTGATTGCCTATCAAATGGCGTACTTAAAAACACACTATCCACTCGCTTTTTATGCGGCGTTATTGTCATCGGTGATTGGACATGACCAAAAGATTAGTCAATACGTGATAGAGGCGAAACAGAAAGGTTTAACCATTTTGCCACCTTCTGTCAACAACAGTCATTATGTCTTTCAAGTGGAGAATAACGGAATTCGGTTTAGTTTAGCTGCCATCAAAGGAATCGGCGGAGCCGTATGGAAAGAAATTGCACGTAGTAGGCAGCAAAGACCATTTGAAGATTTATTTGATTTTTGCTTACGCGTGTCATTAAAAACGATTAATCGCTCTGTTTTAGAATCCCTCGTGTTATCAGGTAGCTTTGATGATTTTGGAAAAGATCGGGCAACGTTATTGGCTACCATCGATGTTGCCCTCGAACATGCTGAATTAGTAAAACCAGATGATCATTTTACTTTATTTCAAGATGACGAGTCGCTCTTTTTAAAACCTAAATACGTTGAAGTAGAGCCCATGTCGCTTGATGATAAGCTAAAGGCGGAAAAGGAAGTATTGGGTATTTATTTAACTGCTCATCCCGTATCTCCATATATTTCTTTGTTCCAGCGGTTAGGTGCGACAACTATTTTTCATGTTTCGGAAGGGTCAGATGTTCGTCTAGGTGTTTATATTTCAGATCAGAAAACGATTCGCACAAAAAAAGGAGACGTGATGGCGTTTGTCCAATTAAGTGATGAAACGGGCGAAATCGAGGGGGTTCTGTTTCCGAATGTGTATCGTCAATATGCCTCATTATGTCAAAAGGGAAAGGTTGTATTCGTAAAAGGGAAAGTCGAGGACCGGCAACGGAAAAAGCAATTGATTATCCAGCAAATGTACAACCTGGAAGAAGCGAAACAAATGGAGAGTGATTTGAAAAAAGGATTGTATATCAAAATAGAGAAACAGCGGAATGAGCAGGCGGACTGGTTACAAATAAAAAACATCATTGAAAATTATCCTGGCACTTTCCCGGTATATATATATCACGAAAAAAATGGGAAAATAATACAATTATCAAGAAAAGAATGGGTCTCTTATTCGAACGACTGCCTTCTCCAATTAAAAAATCTTTTAGGAGAGAAAAATGTTGTGTTTCGAAAGTAGAGAGGCTGGAATTACAACACTGATCAAAAGAAAAAAGGAATAAGATGCTCATTAAGTGAATGTAAGAATCAAAGAAGAAATTCTTTACATTTGTTAGAATTATGTTATATTTGTAAGAGATTCATGTGGTCAGACCACTATGTAGGGAAAAGAAGTCTGAACTGTTGAAGGAGTGTATACCCATGACATTACGTGAAGAAGCATTACATATGCATCGTGTTCATAGAGGAAAACTTGAATCAAAATCAAAGGTGGAAGTTCGTAATGCGAAAGATTTGAGTTTAGCATATTCTCCTGGAGTGGCTGAACCTTGTAAAGTGATTTACGATAAGCCGGAGACGGTTTATGACTATACGATGAAAGGAAATATGGTTGCTGTCGTATCTGACGGGACTGCCGTATTAGGATTAGGAAATATCGGTCCTGAAGCCGCTCTGCCAGTTATGGAAGGAAAAGCGGTATTATTTAAAAGCTTTGCGGGAGTAGATGCGTTCCCGATTTGTTTGAATACGACTGATGTTGATAAAATTGTCGAAACGGTAAAATTATTAGAACCAACTTTCGGTGGAGTAAACTTAGAAGATATTGCCGCGCCAAACTGTTTCATTATTGAGGAACGTTTAAAGAAAGAAACAAACATTCCAATTTTCCATGATGACCAGCATGGTACAGCGATTGTAACAGTTGCGGGGCTTGTGAATGCTTTGAAACTTGTTGGCAAAAAAATGTCCGAAATTAAAGTTGTTGCTAACGGGGCTGGCGCAGCAGGAATTGCCATTATAAAGCTTTTATATAGTTATGGTGTTCGAGACATTATTATGTGCGATTCGAAAGGTGCTATTTATGAAGGGCGTCCTTATGGGATGAACGAAGTAAAAGCAGAAGTAGCTAAGTTTACAAATAGAGATAGATTGTCAGGTAGTTTAGCAGATGTTATTAAAGGAGCAGATGTCTTTATTGGTGTGTCTGTAGCGGGTGCTTTAACGGAAGAAATGGTTCGTTCAATGAATAGGGACCCAATTATTTTTGCGATGGCAAACCCGGTTCCTGAAATTATGCCAGAACAAGCAAAGGCAGCAGGAGCTAAAGTAGTCGGGACAGGTCGATCTGACTTCCCAAACCAAGTAAATAACGTACTTGCATTCCCTGGAATTTTCCGCGGGGCATTAGATGTTCGTGCGACGCACATTAATGAAAAAATGAAGGTAGCGGCAGTAGAAGCCATTGCCGGACTTATTGAAGAGCATGAATTAAGCCCTGATTACGTCATTCCAGCTCCGTTTGATCCACGAGTGGCACCAGCTGTTGCTGCTGCGGTGGCTAAAGCAGCTATGGAAACTGGTGTTGCGCGCTTAAAAGCTGATCCAGAAGAAATTCGAAAACGGACGATGGAAATGGCGGTCATTGGAAAAAGTGAGTGATGAAAATGAATACATCGCGCTCACAATCAAAGGTATATATTGAAATTGTGGAAAGTATCCGTGAAATGATTCAAAAAGATGGTCTGCAACCAGGAGACCGTCTTCCTTCTGAACGAGAATTGAGTGAGTCTTTAGGGGTTGGACGTTCATCTGTACGAGAAGCGCTTCGTTCCCTTGAATTGCTCGGATTAATTGAAACAAGAAGAGGAGAAGGTACGTTCATTCGGGATTTTAAAGATCATCGACTCGTTGAGCTGTTAAGTACGTTTATTTTAACCGACGGAAAAGTGCAAGAAGACATTTTACAAACACTCTTTTCCGTTGAACAAGCATGTTTATTGCTTATGAAGCGTCAAGCTACTTTCCATACCGACGTTTTTAATGAACTTTTGCATGCTGACAAAAATGAAAACGGTGAACATTTATGGTGTAAACTGTTTTCAGTACTAGACAACCGTTTACTAATGAAAATTTGGTCAATACTTTATGAATACGCACATCCTTTAAATCGAGAAACAAACATATCGGTTGAATCTTTTCAACATTTAATTCAAGCACTTGTAAACGGGACGGAAGAGGATGTCATTTTGCAATATAGACGTATTCGCAATTTGTCGGATGCTTAACGACACCGTATTACAAACAATTAACGCATTTTAAAGTACATTGGTTAAGACAAACATCTTTAACAGGAAAGTCGAATGCCTTACGTAAGGGAGGGTCATCATTGTTAAAGGAATTATTTGCGAAGAATAAGAAAAAGAAATACGCCACCATCCCTTCAGAAGCAGCCAAACAAGATGTGCCTGAAGGAATTATGACAAAATGTCCACAATGTAAAAAAATTATGTATACAAAAGAGCTTGAAAAAAATTTAAAAGTATGCTCGCATTGTGGGTATCATCACCAAATGAATGCCCATGAACGTATTCAAAGCTTACTTGACGAAGGATCATTTCAAGAATTTGATCAAAACATGGTTTCTACAAACCCGCTCCAGTTCCCTGACTACTTAGAAAAACTAGAAAAGGACCGTCAAAAATCTAAATTAAATGAAGCTGTTGTCACTGGAATCGGAAAAATTAATGGCTTTGAAGTGGTCATTGCGATTATGGATTCAAGTTTCCGAATGGGAAGTATGGGTTCGGTCGTAGGCGAAAAGATCACAAGAGCAATTGAATTAGCGATGGAACGATCATTACCTTTCATTATTTTTACTGCTTCCGGTGGCGCACGGATGCAAGAAGGAGTTTTATCCTTAATGCAAATGGCTAAAACGAGCGCTGCATTAAAAGCGTTTAGTGAAAAAGGTGGACTCATTATTTCCGTGATGACTCATCCGACAACTGGTGGGGTATCAGCAAGTTTTGCGTCCCTAGGAGATTATAACTTTGCTGAGCCCGGTGCATTGATTGGCTTTGCTGGACGTCGAATCATTGAACAAACGATTCGCGAGGAGCTTCCTGAAGATTTCCAAACGGCCGAGTTTTTATTAAAACACGGTCAATTAGATGCGGTGATTTCCCGTCTAGAATTAAAGGACAAGTTAACAACAGTCTTAGACATCCACCATGCTGGAGGTGAGGGCGGATGGTAAACACGTTAGAATTTGAACGTCCGGTCGTTGAACTGCGCCAAAAAATTGCCGAACTAAAAGAATTCACGAAAACCTCTGACGTGGATTTGTCATCTGAAATTGAAAAATTAGAGGCAAGACTTGAAAATTTAGAAAAAGAAATATACGAAAATATGAAGCCGTGGGATCGAGTACAAATTGCTCGACATCCACAACGACCTACAACGTTAGATTATATTTCTTATTTATTTACTGATTTTATGGAATTGCATGGGGATCGTTTATACGGTGATGATGAAGCCATTGTCGGTGGAATTGCGAAATACCACGGGTTACCGGTTACGGTCATCGGACATCAACGCGGAAAAGATACGAAAGAAAACATTCGTCGAAATTTCGGTATGCCTCATCCAGAAGGCTATCGAAAAGCGTTACGCCTCATGAAACAAGCTGAAAAGTTTTCACGTCCGATTATTTGTTTTATAGATACAAAAGGGGCGTATCCTGGGAAGGCTGCTGAAGAGCGTGGCCAAAGTGAAGCTATTGCTAGAAATCTGTTTGAAATGGCTGGTTTGAAAGTACCGATTGTATGTATTGTCATCGGTGAAGGTGGAAGTGGTGGAGCGCTGGCATTAGGAGTTGGAAACCATATTCACATGCTTGAAAACTCAACTTACTCTGTTATTTCTCCTGAAGGTGCAGCAGCGCTTCTTTGGAAGGATTCCTCTTTAGCAAAACGGGCGGCAGAAACGATGAAAATTACGGCTCCAGACTTAAAAGAACTTGGCATTATTGATGAAATCATTCCAGAAGTACGTGGAGGAGCTCATCAAGATGTGAAAGCTCAAGCGGAAGAAATCGACAAAGTCTTAAAAACATCGCTTCAACAATTGATGCAGTTAAGCGAAGACGAATTAGTTGCTCATCGATACGATAAGTATAAACAAATTGGTGAATATACAACAATCCAAACATTGGAAGAAGTGAAATCATAATGAAACCACAGCTGACTCAACACCTCATTGGGTCAGCTGTTCCTTTTTTGAAAAAATTTAGACAAATTTAAAACGCTTTCAGTTACCTAATAATTTCGTCTTTTTTTAACTCAGTTGAGATACATTTCTCTTCATGTTATGTTAGAAATGCTTGAAGTGTATATAAAAAAAGGGGCATGAATTCCTGATAGATACTGTTAAATTTAGGAAATGACGTACATAGTAATACTAGAACTTTTTTACATCTGATACGTCTTCCTTCAAATGTCTCATATTTGTCATACGCTTAAATAAGTTTAAGCACAATACATGTGAAAGAGTTAACAAATTGTTGGAGGGATCTTCAAATGAAACGAATTGGTGTTTTAACGAGCGGTGGCGACGCACCTGGTATGAATGCAGCTGTTCGAGCAGTTGTTCGAAAAGCGATTTACCATGGATTAGAAGTATACGGTGTGTATCAAGGGTATAATGGATTAATTAATGGAAATATTAAGAAATTGGAACTCGGTTCAGTAGGAGATATTATTCATCGTGGCGGCACGATTTTACGTTCAGCACGTTGTGAAGAATTTAAAACAAAAGAAGGACAAGCAAAAGGGATTGAACAATTGAAAAAATTTGGAATCGAAGGGCTTGTTGTTATTGGCGGAGACGGTTCATACCGTGGAGCTCAAAAACTAACAGAACAAGGCTTCCCATGTGTCGGTATTCCAGGAACTATCGATAATGACATCCCAGGAACAGATTTTACGATTGGTTTTGACACAGCGTTAAATACCGTGATTGAAGCGATTGACAAAATTCGCGATACAGCAACGAGTCATGAGCGGACGTTCGTCATTGAAGTAATGGGACGGGACGCTGGTGATATTGCGCTATGGTCTGGGCTTGCCGGTGGAGCAGAAACGATTTTAATTCCAGAAGATCCATTCAACATCGACGAAATTGTCGAACGCCTTCGAAAAGGACAAGAACGTGGCAAGAAACATAGTATTATTGTTGTTGCTGAAGGAGTTATGAGCGGTACTGAGTTTGCTCAAAAATTAAAAGATGCGACAAATATGGAAACGCGTGTCTCTGTATTAGGGCATATTCAACGTGGGGGTTCTCCAACTGCCTTCGACCGAGTATTAGCTAGCCGTTTAGGAGCACGTGCAGTAGAATTGTTATTGGAAGGAAAAGGTGGCCGGGCTGTTGGAATCGTCAACAATAAGCTTGTTGATTACGATATTCTTGAATTATTTGACATGCCACATCAATTGGATCTCAAAATGTATGAATTATCAAAAGAACTTTCGATCTAATCGTATATAACAATGGAGGTTTTATACGCATGAGAAAAACAAAAATTGTTTGTACCATTGGTCCTGCAAGTGAAAGTGTTGAGAAGTTAGTACAACTAATGGAAGCGGGTATGAACGTCGCTCGTCTTAACTTCTCTCACGGAGACTATGAAGAACATGGACAACGGATTAAAAACATTCGCGAAGCAGCAAAAATCACTGGGAAAACAGTAGGGATTTTACTTGATACAAAAGGTCCAGAAATTCGTACACATACGATGGAAAACGGAGCGATTGAATTAAAAGAAGGTACTAATGTCATCGTCTCCATGAAAGAAGTTGTTGGAACACCAGAAAAATTCTCGATCACCTATCCAGGTTTAATTGATGATGTAGAAGTTGGTTCTAAAATATTATTAGACGACGGATTAATCGGGTTAGAAGTCACTCAAATTGATAAAGAAAACGGTGAAATTCATACGAAAGTATTAAATAGCGGAACATTAAAAAATAAAAAAGGTGTGAATGTACCTGGAGTTTCCGTCAAACTTCCTGGTATTACAGAAAAAGATGCGAACGATATTGTGTTCGGTATCGAACAAGGTATTGATTTTATCGCTGCATCTTTTGTTCGTCGAGCATCTGACGTATTAGAAATTCGTGAATTACTTGAAAAACATCATGCAACACACATTCAAATTATTCCAAAGATTGAGAATCAAGAAGGCGTTGACAACATCGACGAAATTTTAGAAGTGTCAGACGGCTTAATGGTTGCGCGTGGGGACTTGGGAGTAGAAATTCCGGCTGAGGAAGTACCGCTTGTGCAAAAAGCATTGATTAAAAAATGTAATGAACTTGGAAAACCTGTTATAACGGCTACACAAATGCTTGATTCAATGCAACGCAATCCACGTCCGACTCGTGCCGAAGCAAGTGACGTTGCCAATGCAATTTTTGACGGAACTGATGCTATTATGCTTTCTGGAGAAACTGCAGCTGGTTTATATCCAGTAGAAGCAGTACAAACAATGCATAATATTGCTTCTCGTGCAGAACAAGCGTTAGATTACCGAAAAGAACTTTCTAATCGTACAAAAAAATGTAACCACACCATGACAGATGCGATTGGACAATCGGTTGCACATACAGCTTTAAACTTAGATGTGAATGCGATTGTGACACCGACGGAAAGCGGCCATACTGCTAAAGTCATTTCTAAATATCGTCCGAAAGCCCCGATTGTTGCAGTTACATCTGACGAATCAGTTTCACGTCGTCTTGCCCTTGTATGGGGAGTGTATCCACAATTAGGTAAGCGAGTAGATACCACAGACGAAATGCTTGAGATGGCTGTTCATGAAAGCTTAAATAGCGGTATCGTTTCTCACGGAGACATTGTCGTTATTACAGCAGGTGTTCCTGTTGGTGAAACTGGTACAACGAACTTAATGAAAATTCACGTCGTTGGCGATATTTTAGCTAAAGGTCAAGGAATTGGTCGCCGTTCCGCATACGGGAAAGTAGTTATTGCTAAAACGGCTGAAGAAGCATTACAAAAAGTGACAGAAGGATCTGTTCTTGTCACTTTAGGAACAGATAAAGAAATGATTCCTGCGATCGAAAAATGTAGTGCAGTAATTACTGAAGAAGGCGGATTAACAAGTCATGCCGCTGTGGTCGGTATTAACTTAGGCATTCCTGTCATCGTTGGTGTAGAAAATGCGGTTGGTATGTTAAAAGACGGACAAGAAATTACCGTCGATGCTGCTCAAGGTGTTATTTACAATGGACATGCCAGCGTGCTTTAATTGATGGTAAGACTGACTTTTCCTGTTTTTTAGGGAGAGTTGGTCTTTTTTTATTAAAAGGCTATGTTATGTTTCATTGTTGATTTTTAGCAAGTTGTTCACACGGCGGCGACTCCAGCGGGAACAATAAGACAAGCAAGACCCTTACTTGAGCGTAGCGAGGGATGCGGCTTGCGGCTTGCCCGCGGAAAGCGTCCGCCACAAGCGTAATGTATACATATCAACAATATCATTTAACTGAGCCACTTAAAAATATTGTGTACTCATATGATAAGAAATGGATAGAAACCGATAATAGTAGAAAGTATAAGGGAAAGGTGTCAAGTAAAATGTTGTATAACCTTTGGTACATACTTTTAGATAAAAATATGATATACTTTCACATAATAAAAAAGATGGGGGATCGATTTTTCGAATGAGATACTTGATTTTATTATTAATTGTTATGCCTGCCTTAGAAATTGGGCTGCTTCTATATTCAGGAAAAGTGTTAGGAGTATTACCAACGGTGTTTCTCATTATTTTCACAGGGGTATTAGGCGCCTATTTAGCTAAAAAACAAGGATTAGATATTTTGAACCAAGCGAAAAAAGAACTACAATACGGTCGAGTACCAAGTGAAGCAATCATCGACGGATTATTTGTTCTTGTTGGAGGTACGGTGTTACTTACGCCCGGGTTTATTACTGATACACTCGGATTTTTATTCCTTTTCCCATACACACGTCGATGGTTCAAACCTCTCGTTTATCGCTTGTTTCGAAAATGGATTGACAAAGGGAATATCATTATACTGCGGTAACTAAAAAGAGCTGACTGCTTAACCGGGTCAGCTCTTTTTAGTTGTTAGTTTGTTTTTGGTCCCATAATAAAATTCCATACATCACGAAACACATTCGCTCGATTTAGTGCGCATAGTACCACTAAAGCGACAGGCCCTAAAATGAGTCCTAAAAATCCAACAAGCTTAAAGCCAACAAATAAGGCGACCAGCGTAGCGAGTGGATCGAGCCCGATGCTTGATGATAAAATTTTAGGTTCCATAAATTGACGCTGAACAACGACGACCAAATAAAGAACTCCTAATCCGATTCCTAAACCAATATTACCTGTTACGATTTCATAAATAATCCAAGGGACAAAAATGGCCCCTGTTCCTAAATAAGGTAGAATATCGACCACTCCGATAATTAAGGAAATGGTAATCGCATAATCTACTCGCAAAATTAACAAACCGATCAATACGATGACAGTTGTGATTGAAATCAATGTCAATTGAGCACGGATGAAACCAACTAACGCTTTCTTTAAATCATTAAATACGGTCCGCCCACTCAATTGAGCTTTTTCTGGTAACCAACGGACGAATAGATTTTTCAAGCGGTCCCAATCTTTGCTAATAAAGAATGTAGCCAACATGGAGAAGACTAGGACGGTCGCCACGTTTGGAATCCATGAAATTAAAATAGGTAACTTTTGAAAAAAGGATTGAATAAACGTTCCAACGCTTGAGGCGATTTTTTCACCTGTGTTTTGGATATTCTCTATAATCGTTTCTTGCTGGCTAGCGTCTAAATTATTAAAAAAGCTTGAAGCGTAATTATAAAACGGAATGACTTGAGCGGTAATTAACTGCTCTCCATATTCAATCAATGTGGCAAAATGTTTTGGGACGATTTGTGCTAAATAGTCAGCTCCTGACACAATTTCAGCGATTAGAAGCGTAATTAGCCCTATCAACAGCCCGATAATAATGACCAATGCAATAAAAACAGCAATTCCTCTTGGCATTTTTGCTTTTTTCTCTAATAAGTTCACGAGTGGATTAATCATTAATGCAATTAAAATAGCAATAATAAATGGATATGTCAGCTTTGACAATTCAATCAATGTCCATCCGCCAAAAAAGACGATGCCGACAACGAGTAAAAATCGAATGGTGCGATTTATGTAGACAATGTTCAATCATTTTCCCTCCTATATCAAGGTTATACTTTAATTTTAAGTGTCCTCTCTTCTAAAAAAAAGTACTAATCTACTCTACGAATCAAACGAATTGGAGATTCAATTATCAAGATATTTTTTCACTTCCTCAACATGATTTCCAGCCTCCACTGTTTTTATATGTTTTTCTAAAAAAATATTTTTTAAATATTTTAAGTTGTTTGGATTCACAAAAGTCTGATAATTGTTTATAATAAGAATGTAAGCGCATCCCAATTTTATCCTTCATTTGTAAAACGATTTGGACAAGCAAACTGTAGCAGTGTTGAACAAGCGCTCGCTTGTCGTTTGGAAAAGCTTTTAACACCCACTCATAGTTTCATGAGTGATAGGGAAATTATAAAGGCAAAGGAGAGATGGTTTATGACAGCTACTCGCGGTCTTGAAGGCATTGTAGCGACAACATCTTCAATTAGCTCCATTATTGATGACACCCTTACATATGTTGGGTACAACATTGATGATTTAGCAGAACACGCAAGCTTTGAAGAGGTTATTTATTTGCTTTGGCATCGTCGTCTACCAACAAAAGCTGAATTGGATGAGATTAAAAAAGATTTGGCAGAAAATGCGGAATTACCGAAAGAAGTTCTAGACCACTTTAAAACATATCCAATTAAACAAGTTCACCCAATGGCAGCTCTTCGCACAGCGGTTTCTTTATTAGGATTATTTGACCCTGAAGCGGACGAAATGACAGAAGAAGCGAACTATCGTAAAGCGATTCGTTTACAAGCAAAAATACCAACAATTGTTACTGCGTTTTCTCGTATTCGCAAAGGGTTAGAACCGGTTGCTCCACGAAAAGATTTAAGTTTTGCGGCTAATTTCTTGTATATGCTTACTGGAAACGAACCTGATGAAATTGCGGTGGAAGCGTTTAACAAAGCGCTTGTTTTACATGCCGATCATGAATTAAATGCGTCTACATTTACGGCTCGTGTTTGTGTTGCGACCCTTTCCGACGTGTATTCAGGTATTACATCGGCCATCGGTGCTCTAAAAGGACCTTTACATGGTGGTGCTAACGAGCAAGTAATGAAAATGTTAACAGAAATTGGATCTATCGAAAATGTAGAACCATATATTCACAACAAGTTGAACAATAAAGAAAAAATTATGGGCTTTGGCCATCGCGTTTATCGTAAAGGTGATCCTCGTGCAAAACATTTACGTAAAATGTCTGAAAAACTGACGAAACTTACAGGTGAACCTCATTGGTATGACATGTCTACAAAAATTGAAGAAATTGTTACATCTGAAAAAGGCTTACCACCTAACGTCGATTTCTATTCTGCGTCTGTGTACCATAGCCTAGGAATCGATCATGATCTATTTACCCCAATTTTTGCCGTAAGCCGCGTATCCGGATGGTTAGCTCATATTTTAGAGCAATATGCAAACAATCGTCTCATCCGTCCGCGTGCTGAATACACAGGTCCTGGTAAGCAACAATACGTACCAATTGAACAGCGTGGATAATCCTCTATTTACAAATATTAAAAATATTGATTCAATAGTTATTGAATAAAGGTTAGAGGCGTCATGCTTTCTAACCTTTGATATTGAAATTGGAGGGAATAGCATGTCACAAGGTCAAAAAATCACTGTAGAAAATGGAGTATTAAACGTACCAAATGATCCGATTATTCCATTTATTGAAGGAGACGGAACAGGTCCTGACATTTGGGCAGCAGCTTCCCGTGTTCTTGACGCTGCAGTAGAAAAAGCGTACAATGGCGAACGCAAAATTGTTTGGAAAGAAGTCTACGCAGGTGAAAAAGCATATAAAAAAACAGGTGAATGGCTACCACAAGAAACATTAGATACGATTCGTGAAT
Organism: Bacillus sp. (in: firmicutes); assembly: GCA_017656295.1. Taxonomy (NCBI): domain Bacteria; kingdom Bacillati; phylum Bacillota; class Bacilli; order Caryophanales; family Bacillaceae; genus Bacillus; species Bacillus sp. (in: firmicutes). The sequence goes on from JACDOC010000006.1 coordinate 46,801, forward strand.
ATTTACTTGCGATTAAAGGTCCACTTACTACACCAGTTGGTGGAGGTATTCGTTCATTAAACGTTGCGCTTCGTCAAGAACTTGACTTGTTTGTGTGCTTACGTCCAGTTCGTTACTTTGAAGGTGTTCCTTCTCCTGTGAAACGTCCACAAGATACAGATATGGTCATTTTCCGTGAAAATACAGAAGATATTTATGCCGGTATTGAATATGCGAAAGGAACGGAAGAAGTAAAGAAAGTTATTGATTTTTTACAAAATGAAATGGGCGTGAAGAAAATTCGCTTCCCAGAAACATCTGGTATTGGTATTAAGCCAATTTCTGAAGAGGGTACAAAACGTCTCGTTCGTGCCGCTATAAACTATGCGATTAAGGAAGGACGTAAATCAGTCACCCTTGTACATAAAGGGAACATCATGAAATTTACTGAAGGTGCGTTTAAAAATTGGGGTTACGAATTAGCTGAAGAAGAATTTGGAGATAAAGTATTTACATGGGCACAATACGACCGTATTAAAGAAGCGGAAGGTGTCGAAGCGGCAAACAAGGCTCAAGCAGAAGCAGAAGCACAAGGAAAAATTATCGTAAAAGATGCTATTGCAGATATTTTCTTACAGCAAGTGTTAACACGTCCACGTGAGTTTGACGTTGTTGCCACAATGAACTTAAATGGTGACTATATTTCTGACGCATTAGCGGCCCAAGTTGGTGGTATCGGTATCGCACCAGGAGCAAACATTAACTATGAAACTGGACATGCTATTTTCGAAGCAACACACGGTACCGCTCCAAAATATGCTGGTTTAGATAAAGTCAACCCATCTTCTGTGATCCTTTCTGGCGTGCTTATGCTTGAACATTTAGGATGGAATGAAGCTGCTCAACTGATTATTGAAGCGATGGAAAAAACAATTGCTTCTAAAGTGGTTACTTATGACTTTGCTCGTTTAATGGAAGGCGCTACGGAAGTAAAATGTTCCGAATTTGCCACAGCTTTAATTGAAAATATGGGTTAATATTAATAAGAGAGCTTACCGATTTGGAAAGCCTCTTACATAAGTTGAAAAGAATAAAGGGGGACGTAACAGATGGCAATGAAGCGTAAAAAAATCTCAGTCATTGGTGCAGGATTTACTGGAGCAACAACGGCCTTTTTACTTGCTCAAAAAGAACTAGGGGATGTTGTGCTTGTGGATATTCCTCAATTGGAAAATCCTACAAAAGGTAAAGCCCTTGACATGCTTGAAGCTGGACCAGTACTAGGGTTCGATGCGAGTATTATCGGAACTTCTAACTACGAAGATACGAAAGACTCCGATATTGTCGTCATTACAGCAGGTATTGCGCGTAAGCCAGGTATGAGCCGGGATGACTTAGTCCAAACAAACCAAAAAATTATGAAAGAAGTTACAAAACAAGTAGTTAAATATTCTCCTAATTGTTATATTATCGTTTTAACAAACCCTGTTGATGCGATGACATACACTGTATATAAAGAATCTGGATTCCCGAAAAACCGTGTTATCGGACAATCTGGTGTTCTTGATACAGCTCGTTTCCGCACATTTGTTGCGCAAGAACTAAATCTTTCTGTAAAAGATATCACTGGTTTCGTCTTAGGTGGACACGGTGACGATATGGTACCGCTTGTACGTTACTCTTATGCTGGTGGTATCCCGTTAGAAAAGTTAATTCCGAAAGATCGCCTCGATGCGATTGTTGAACGGACACGTAAAGGTGGCGGAGAAATCGTTAATTTATTAGGTAACGGGAGTGCGTACTACGCTCCAGCAGCGTCCCTCGTTGAAATGGTAGAAGCCATTGTGAAAGATCAACGTCGGGTTCTTCCTGCTATTGCTTACTTAGAAGGAGAATACGGATTTGAAGGTATTTATTTAGGAGTTCCAACCATTTTAGGTGGAAACGGACTAGAACAAGTGATCGAACTTGAATTAACAGAAGAAGAAAAAGCAGCTCTAGAAAAATCAGCTCAGTCTGTTCGAAATGTTATGGCGGTATTAGTTTAATCAATGATTTAGTGTCGAGTGGAGAAAACTCCCTCGGCACTTTTTTATTGAATAGTATTGATGAAATAATTTTTCTTTGAATGGGGATGCTAAAAATGATATAATTATAAATAACAGAACATAATGATTATTCTATATTTTATATACAATTATTTTTATTATAAATTGTAACCGTTTTCAAAATAATGGAGGTGCTAGGCATGTTGTTAGGAAGAAAAATTAAGCTAGGTCGAAAAATTGGAGAAATTAGCGTTGGAGAAAAGCTATCGTTAACAGAGAAAATTGAAGACAAAGACCTTTTACTCTATTTGGGATTAACAAATGATGCCAATCCACTATACATTCAACACGATTACGCGTCACAAACTCCGTTTAAAAAACCAATCGTGCCAACTGTAATGATTAATGGAATTATTACATCTGCTATCTCGAAATACTTGCCAGGTCCTGGATCACATGTTGTTGGTCAACAACTGGAATTTCCAAAACCAGTGTATCATTACGCAACAGTGGAATTCTTATTCGAAATCATTGACATCGATTCGGAAAATCATACAATCATCGTAAAAGTACAAGGAACAAACGAAGAGGGAGAAACGGTTGTTCAAGGAACGGTATCTGTATGCCCTCCGCATAAATTAGAGCAAATGACAGGAAGAGCATTAGAAAACTTCTAATAACATCCCACTACATTTCATAATTTTTTTAGAGTGCTCCAAGCGAGCGCTTTTTTTATTAATCATTTTTCAGTAATTCCATCGATTTTTTAGTAAAAAATACAAAGGAGAAACATTGGGTTTTTTCACGTCATTTTATATAATAAAGAAAGAACGGCTTGCTTATATGAAGGGGAATAAAATTTTTGGAGGAGCTTATGAGTATAAAAGTACTTGTTGTTGATGATGAACAATCAATCAGTACACTTCTTGAGTACAATTTAAAACAAGCAGGCTTTGATGTAATAACCGCCTCTGATGGAGAAGAGGGGAAAGAAAAAGCTATATCTGAAAAGCCAGATTTTATTATTTTAGATTTAATGATGCCCAAATTAGATGGCATGGAAGTATGTAAACAATTACGACAACTAAAAATATCTACGCCGATTTTAATGTTAACGGCAAAAGATGATGAATTTGATAAAGTATTAGGGCTTGAATTAGGGGCAGACGATTACATGACCAAGCCGTTTTCCCCTCGGGAAGTCGTCGCTCGAGTAAAGGCAATTTTACGCCGGACGCAGCATGAAGTCAAATCTTCTCTGTCTGCGGAACCAAAAGATTTTATTCAAGTTGGAGACGTCAAAGTGTTTCCTGAACAGTATGAAGCATATTTTCAAGATCGCTTGTTGGAACTGACTCCGAAAGAGTTCGAACTACTCCATTACTTAATGAAAAATAAAGGTCGCGTCATGACTCGAGATCAGTTGTTAAGCTCTGTTTGGAATTATGATTTTGCCGGTGATACGCGAATCGTTGACGTCCATATCAGTCATTTGCGCGAAAAAATTGAACAAAATACGAAAAAACCAACGTATATTAAAACCATTCGGGGCTTAGGGTATAAGTTTGAGGAGCCAAAACGTTCATGACCCGCTTTAAAACGAGATTATTATTTGCACTTATTACATTAATTTTTACTGTTTTTATTGGTCTCGGGTTACTCCTTGGTCAATTGTTTCAAAACTATTATTTACACGGATTTAATGAACGAATGAAGAAAGAAACCGAATGGATTACGCATTTCATCGAAAAAAGCGGTGGAATCGATGAACTCAATGAAGAACAACTGCATCGCTTTAGTGACCTGATGGATTTACGTTTAACCATCATTCGGATAGATGGGACGGTTATATTTGATAGTGGTTCTAAAAAAGAAACGGTACCTGGCCATCAGGAAATGATAACGAAAATAGGCAAAGTATCGAAAGAAAAAGGTTATGAATCGCTGAATGGCGATATTCAATATTATTGGCAGTCCATTAAAGACGATGCACAAGAACGAGAAGCGTATACGGTCGTTAGCACTCAAATAAATGTATTAGAAAAAGTGAATCGGCAAATTTGGATTTTGTTAGCCGTCACTCTCGGCATTGCTTTAGTGGTCATTATTCTGCTTGGTGCTAAAATTACCGATCGCTATACAAAGCCTATTGAGTCGGCTACGAAAGTCGCTATTGAACTTGCAAAAGGGAATTACCGGGCCCGGACGTATGAAGACCATGTAGATGAAACAGGGATGTTAAGCACATCCATTAATATATTGGCACGTAATCTTCAGGATATGGTAAAAGCCCATTCTATGCAAAAAGATCGGCTGACTACCTTAATTGAAAACATGGGAAGCGCCCTTATTTTAATTGATGGTCGAGGTTACGTCAGCTTAATCAACCGGGCGTATAAAGAAATTTTTCAAGTACAGCCATCGAAATTTTTATTTAAACGATACCATGAGGTTATTGAGCAAGAAGAAATAAAAAAATTAATCGAAGAAGTGTTTATGACAGAAAAGGGGATTCGTCGCCAAATTCTCCTCCCATTAAAAATTGAACGAAAGCACTTTGAAGTTTATGGCGCTCCGATTATTGGGACAAACGATGAGTGGAAAGGAATTGTCCTTGTTTTCCATGATATTACCGAGCTGAAAAAGTTGGAACAAATGCGCAAAGACTTTGTTGCTAACGTTTCCCATGAATTAAAAACACCGGTCACCTCTATCAAAGGGTTTACAGAAACATTGTTAGATGGAGCGATGCATGACCCTGAAACGCTAAAACAATTTTTAACGATTATTTTAAAAGAAAGCGATCGTTTACAAAACTTAATTCATGATTTACTTGATTTATCGAAAATTGAACGGCAAGGATTTACGTTGTCTATCGAACAGGTCCATTTAGATAAACTATTAAAAGAAGTAGTGGCCGTTCTAGAAGGAAAAGCAAAGGAAAAGCAAATCCAACTGTTGTATGAAGAAAACGGGGCTCCTGTTATTGAAGGGGATAACGCAAGATTAAAACAAGTGTTTATGAACATTATTAGCAATGGAATCAACTATACTCCTTCTGGGGGAATAGTGAAAGTCTCTATTCATGAAAATGAATCAACAGTTACCGTCAACGTTAAAGATACAGGTATTGGAATTGCGGAGGAAGAAATTCCGAGAATTTTTGAACGTTTCTACCGTGTAAGTAAAGATCGAAGTCGCAATTCTGGAGGGACTGGGCTTGGTTTGGCAATCGTAAAACATTTAGTAGAAGCTCATAAGGGAAAAATAATGGTAACAAGTCAATTAGGGGTAGGAACGACATTTTCGATTGTTTTACGAAAAAAACTTTCTCAAAATGGATGATTATTTACAGTCTCTTTACATTCCTTTTAATTGGAATTAATATACCGTTGCTACAATTGTTTACGAAAACCCCTTCATCCAAGGAGCCGAAAAAGAGAAGGTGAGAACTGACCCCGTTCTCACCTTCTCTTTTTCTATTTTTATGGAACTTTTGTCACAAATTATTCGTATATAAAGTAAAACATCCATCATGAAAGGAAGAGATGTATGAATTTAAGGAAACTTTATTTGATGACGGGATTATTTATTTCTGCACTCATTATTTTTGCTGTTGTCCTTACTACTTGGTATACCGTCGATGAGTCAGAGCAAGCGGTCATTTTAACGTTTGGTAAAGCAGACCAGACGATACAAGAACCGGGACTTCATTTTAAACTACCATGGCCTATTCAAACAGTCGAAAAACTATCAAAAGAAACGTTTAGCCTTCAGTTTGGCTATGAAGAAGAAAATGGGAAAATTAGGGATTTTCCAGAAGAAACAAAAATGATTACGGGTGATGAAAATATCGTTCTAGCTGACCTTGTTGTGCAATGGAAAATTACGAATCCGAAAAACTATTTATTTAATGCCGAAGACCCAGAAGAAATTTTACATGATGCGACTTCTGCCGCGCTACGGAGCATTATCGGCAGTTCAAAAATTGATGATGCCTTAACATCAGGAAAAGCGGAAATTGAAGCAGAAGTGCGAGAATTATTAACATCGTTAATTGACAAATATGATATTGGGATTTCCGTTTTAGCCGTGAAATTGCAAGACGTTGAACTACCGAACGATGAAGTTCGCCGGGCATTTACAGCTGTTACCGATGCACGTGAGACGATGAACACAAAGATTAATGAAGCGAAAAAATATCGCAACAAACAATTAAATGAAGCATTAGGAGAAAAAGACGCCATTATCTCTAAAGCAGAAGGGGATAAAGCAGCTCGAATTGAACGTGCCCGTGGGGATGTTGCGGTCTTTAATAAGCTGTATGAAGAATATAAAAACAATCCAAACATTACGCGTGAACGATTAGTATTAGAAACGTTGGAGCAAGTGCTACCAAATGCTGAAATTTATATTATGAATGACGATGGAAGTACGCTTAAATATTTCCCCATTCGACCGTTAGAGAAGCAAGAACCTCCGAAAGTAGAAGGAAGTGATTCGAATGAGTGATCAAAATGTGATTAATATGAATGAAAGACAAAGAACGGGTTTTGAATGGCGAAAATATTCTCGCTTTGGTATTTTCTTATTAGTCCTTCTTGCGTTGTTCCTTCTTGTGATTTCTAATGTGTTTATCGTTAAAGAAGGAGAGTACAAAGTCGTTCGTCAATTTGGGGAAGTCGTTCGAATCGTGAAAGAACCAGGATTAAACTATAAAATTCCATTTATTCAAAGCGTTAGCACACTCCCTAAATATCAGCTCATGTACGATGTATCAGAAGCAGAAATTAATACAAAAGATAAAAAGCGAATGCTTGTTGATAATTATGCAGTATGGAAAATTATCGACCCGAAAAAAATGATTACAAATGCTCGAACATTAACCAATGCGGAATCAAGAATGGAAGAATTTATTTATTCTGTTGTTCGTGCTGAATTAGGGCAACTGAACTACGATGAAATTATCAATGATGAAAAATCGTCCCGCGGTAGTTTAAATGACCGTGTCACAGCGAAAGTCAATGAACTATTAGCCAAAGACGAATACGGGATTGTCGTTGTTGACGTCCGAATGAAACGTACGGATTTACCGGAAGAAAACGAAAATTCCGTTTATACGCGAATGATTTCTGAACGGGAATCAAAAGCTCAGGAGTATTTATCTAAAGGGGACGCAGAAAAGAATCGAATTACCGCTCAAACGGATCGTGAAGTAAAAGAAATTATATCGAAAGCTGAAGCTGACGCAGAAGTGATTCGGGCGGAAGGAGAAGCGCAGGCTGCAAAAATTTATAACGAATCATTTTCCAAAGATCCAGAGTTTTATTCGTTGTACCGGACATTACAAACGTATAAACGTACCATTAATGAAGATACCGTAATAATCATTCCATCCGATTCACCATATGCGAAAATATTATCCGGTTATTTTGAATAACGAATAAACGATCTTTATAAGCTAGACCAATTAAAATAAGGAAACTCCATACCTCTCTGTTTTTTTCCTTTCTGAATCAAACATGATAAAATAAAGGAAAAAATGGAGAGGTTTTTATACGCAAGAAAACCTACGATTGGTAGGAAGGAGTAGGGTATGAAAAAGAAAATTGTATTAATTGATGGAAATAGTATTGCATACCGGGCTTTTTTTGCCTTGCCATTATTAAATAACGATAAAGGTGTACATACAAATGCCGTTTATGGGTTTTCCATGATGTTAAGAAAAATTATTGAGGAAGAACAACCAACCCATATGTTAGTCGCGTTTGATGCAGGAAAAACAACGTTCCGGCATGAAACGTATAAAGAATATAAAGGCGGCCGTCAAAAGACACCTCCTGAATTATCCGAGCAATTCCCTTTTATTCGTGAATTGTTAGATGCATACGGTATTCCACGGTATGAACTGGAAAATTACGAAGCAGATGACATCATTGGAACTCTTTCTTTACAGGCAGAAAAAGAAGGATTTGAAGTTATCGTTATTTCTGGTGATAAAGACTTAACACAACTTGCATCTGATTACACAACCGTTTCCATTACGAAAAAAGGGATTACGGATTTAGAAAAGTATACACCTGCTCATATACAAGAAAAATACGGTATCTCCCCAGAACAAATCATTGATATGAAGGGGTTAATGGGAGATTCGTCAGACAATATTCCAGGTGTACCAGGGGTTGGCGAAAAAACAGCCTTAAAATTATTGCATCAGTTTCATTCGATCGAAAATATTTTCGAATCATTGGATGAAGTAAACGGGAAAAAGTTAAAAGAAAAATTAGCAGCAAATAAAGATATGGCATTAATGAGTAAAAAACTAGCAACAATTACACGCAAAGCGCCTGTAAACATATCTTTAGGTGATTTAGAATATCGGGGATCGAATGAAAGCCAATTAATTTCCCTATATAAAGAGCTTGGTTTTCAATCTTTGCTAGAAAAAATGAATACGGTAACGGATCAGGGGTCTACCAGTCAATTAGAAACAGTAAACTGGGAAATCGTACAAGAAGTGTCGGAAGAAATGTTTGCCAATGAAAACGCTCTGTATGTAGAAATGCTAGGTGAAAATTATCACACAGAAGAAATTGTAGGGATTGGAATAGCAAACGAAAAAGGGAATTTCTTCATCTCTCCAGATGTAGCGTTTCAATCGGATGTGTTTAAACATTGGGTGGAAAATCCCAACCAGAAAAAATGGGTGTTTGATGCGAAACGAACAAAAGTGGCTCTACGGAGAAATGGGGTAGAGCTTGACGGAATTGAATTTGACCTATTGCTAGCGGCTTATTTAATTAATCCAGCCCATTCTTCCGAAGAAGTAGCTGCCGTTGTTTCTGGGCAACTTGTCCAATGTGATGAAGCCGTTTATGGAAAAGGGGCCAAACGCCAACTTCCTGATTTAGAGGTATATGCAGAACACATTGTTCGCAAAGCGGTAGCTATTGCCCAAGAAAAAGAGAAGGCGCTCGAGCAATTACGGGAAAATGAACAATTCGAGCTATTTTATGATTTAGAGATGCCGTTATCGCTAATTTTAGCAGATATGGAATCAAGAGGTGTTCAAGTGGATGTGGAACGACTTCATCAAATGGGAGAAGAATTAAAACAACAATTATCGGCCATCGAAGAACGTATTTATGAACTAGCTGGCGAAACATTTAACATTAATTCTCCGAAACAGCTTGGAGTCATTTTGTTTGAAAAACTCGGTCTCCCTGTAATCAAAAAGACGAAAACAGGGTATTCCACTTCTGCGGACGTCTTAGAAAAGCTTGCTCCAGAGCATGAAATTATTCAAGAAATTTTACATTATCGCCAATTAGGGAAGCTGCAATCAACGTATATTGAAGGGCTATTGAAAGTAGTTCATCCAGATACAAATAAAGTGCATACCCGCTTTAATCAAGCGCTCACACAAACCGGCCGACTCAGTTCAACGGACCCTAACCTACAAAACATTCCGATTCGATTGGAAGAAGGCCGAAAAATTCGTCAGGCGTTTGTCCCATCTGAGGAAGGATGGGTGATTTTCGCTGCTGATTATTCCCAAATTGAATTACGGGTTCTTGCCCATATTGCTGGAGACGAAAAACTGATCGACGCATTTAAGCAAGATATGGACATTCATACGAAAACTGCGATGGATGTGTTCCATGTGTCTCAAGAAGAAGTGACTTCTAATATGCGTCGTCAAGCAAAAGCGGTGAACTTTGGCATCGTGTATGGAATTAGTGATTACGGATTGTCTCAAAACTTAGGTATTACAAGAAAAGAAGCAGGAGAATTTATTAAGCGTTATTTCGAAAGTTACCCAGGAGTAAAAGCATATATGGAGGACATCGTTCAAGAAGCAAAACAAAAAGGATATGTATCCACTTTACTACATCGCCGTCGGTATATCCCTGAGATTACAAGTCGTAATTTTAATGTGCGGAGCTTTGCAGAACGGACGGCCATGAATACGCCGATTCAAGGAAGTGCCGCTGATATCATTAAAAAAGCGATGGTTGAGATGGATGCTGCTTTAAAAGAGCATGGCTTACAAGCTCGGATGTTGCTTCAAGTACATGATGAACTCATTTTTGAAGCACCGAAAGAAGAAATAGAAACCCTTAAAAAAATCGTCCCTGAAGTGATGGAAAACGCCATTGAGTTACGCGTTCCATTAAAAGTAGATTATGCGTACGGGGATACATGGTACGATGCGAAATAACCATCACCCTATGGAAGGTGAATGAACTTGCCAGAACTGCCTGAAGTCGAAACTGTCAGAAAAACATTAGCTGATTTAGCGATTGGTCGAACCATTCGTCACGTATCCGTTTATTGGCCAAATATAATCAAATATCCAACCGTAGAACAATTCCAGCGTTCCTTACAAAATGAACGAATCGAACAAGTTGGCCGGCGTGGGAAGTTTTTAATCATTTACACGAATCGTTGGGCACTTGTCTCCCATTTACGGATGGAAGGAAAATATCGACTTCTTCCTTCCGACTCACCGCTTGAGAAACATATGCATGTCGTCTTTCATTTTACTGATGGAACGGAATTGAGATATCACGATGTTCGTAAATTTGGAACGATGCACTTGTATCGTAAAGGTGACGAATGGAAAAATCCACCGTTAAACCGATTAGGTGTAGAACCACTCTCCGATGATTTTACCTTTCAACAAATTCGTTCCATTTGCTTATCGACAAGTCGGAAAATAAAAGTGGTTCTTTTAGATCAACAAAAAATAGCGGGTTTAGGGAATATTTATGTAGATGAAGTGTTATACCAATCATCCATTCATCCTGAGCGGGCGGCTAATACGTTATCGGAAGAAGAAATTATCACATTGCATCAAGCCATTCAACAAACGTTGCAGGAAGCCGTTAAGCTTGGGGGAACAACCATTCGGACGTATAAGAATACCCAAGGAAAAATCGGTACGTTTCAAACTCGATTGTTAGCATACGGACGAGTCGGAGAGCAGTGTCAAAAGTGTGGCCGACCGATCGAAAAAATAAAAGTAGGGGGACGGGGAACTCATATTTGTACGTTTTGTCAACGATAAAAAGTTTGAACGTGGTCAAAGCTCCTTCCATATACTTTATATTGACATTTCATAGGAAGGGGCTTTTTCGATGACACCAATCGTTTCACTGATCATGTTGGCATTTGCCGTGAGCCTAGATAGCTTTAACGTTGGCCTAACGTACGGCATGAGAAACATGAAAATACCCCTAAAATCTGTATTAATCATTGCCCTTTGCTCCGTAGGCTCACTTTTAACGGGTATGTTTGTAGGGAAAATGATTGGTGCGTTTTTTTCGTCAGAAATAGCTGATCGAGTTGGCGGATTAATTCTTGTTTTTCTTGGACTTTGGGTACTGTATCAATTGATTCATCCGAACAACGATAAAGAGGAAAAAGAGCGTATATTATTGAATTTTGAAATTGCCTCCCTTGGCTTAGTGATTCACATTTTAAAAAAACCGTTATCTGCTGATATTGACCAATCCGGAACGATTACGGGCTTAGAAGCATTTCTACTAGGACTCGCTTTGTCCCTCGACGCTTTTGGAGCAGGCGTAGGTGCCGCCATGTTAGGTTTTTCCCCCTTATGGCTGGCGATTTATGTGAGTTGTATGAGCACATTATTTGTTTTAACGGGCCTCTCGATAGGTCGTACGGTATCTGAAATCGCGTGGATGAAGAAACTATCTTTTTTACCAGGTCTTTTATTAATTTTTCTAGGTCTTATTAAAATGTAGATATGTTTTAAGGAAGGATGGAGTAATGGTTTTGGTAATTGGTTTAACAGGTGGTATCGCAAGTGGAAAAAGCACGGTGTCCAATATGTTACGAAGTCGAGGATTTACGATTATTGATGCAGACATCACTGCACGGGAAGTGGTTCAAATAGGGGAACCAGCGTATAGAGAAATCGTTAATACATTTGGAAAAGACATTTTACTTGAAGATCAAACGATAAACCGTCAAAAATTAGGGGAAATTGTTTTTTCGGATCCTACTGAACGGGAGAAGTTAAATCGAATCGTCCATCCAGCTGTTCGAAAGCGAATGCTAGAGTTAAAGGAAGAGGCAATTCGAGAAGGCAAACAGACCGTAATATTTGATATTCCTTTATTGTTTGAAAGTAAACTTACTCATATGGTCGAAAAAACGATCGTTGTCTATGTTTCTCCAGATGTGCAGCTACGAAGATTGATGAAACGAAACAACTTCACGGAAGAAGAAGCGAAAGCTCGTATTTCAGCCCAATTACCATTAAAACAAAAGGCGGAATGGGCCGATGCCGTCATTTATAATGATGGATCATTAATTGAAACAGAACGGCAATTAGACCAAATCATTGCAGGATGGAAGTTAATACCATGATATTTCTGTAAAACCTGGCATAAGCCAGGTTTTTATTGCGTACAAGGAAAAAATGTATTACAACTTAAAATTCAGAATAATAAAAAAATAATAAATAAGCAAATTAATCATTACACATTTTTGAAAATATGTTATACTAATTACGACTGGAATACCTAAAAAGTATAACGTTAATATAGGGGGAAGCCGAAAATGAAGGCAAGAATTGCAATTAACGGCTTTGGTCGTATTGGAAGAATGGTTTTTCGTAAAGCAATTTTAGACGGAAATTTAGAAATTGTAGCTGTCAATGCCAGCTATCCAGCAGAAACGTTAGCCCATTTAATTAAGTATGACACAAATCATGGTAAGTTTGAGGCAGACGTTCAAGCAGATGAAAACGCCTTAATTGTAAATGGTCATAAAGTGAAATTGCTCAATCATCGTGACCCACGTGAATTACCATGGAAAGAGCTTGATATTGATATTGTCATTGAGGCGACAGGAAAATTTAATTCCCGTGACAAAGCGGTCTATCATTTACAAGCAGGAGCTAAAAAAGTGATTTTAACGGCACCTGGAAAAAATGAAGATGTAACCATTGTGATGGGAGTAAATGAAGACGTATTAGACGTGACCAAACACGATATTATTTCGAATGCATCTTGTACGACTAACTGTCTAGCTCCTGTAGCGAAAGTATTGGATGAGCAATTTGGCATTGTGAATGGTTTAATGACCACTGTTCATGCTTATACAAATGATCAGAAAAACATTGACAATCCACACAAAGATTTACGTCGTGCGCGTGCATGTGCTCAATCCATTATTCCGACAACTACTGGAGCAGCTAAAGCTTTATCAAAAGTTTTACCTCAATTAGAAGGCAAACTACATGGTATGGCGTTACGAGTCCCAACTCCAAATGTGTCCCTTGTGGACTTAGTTGTCGATTTAAAACGTGATGTAACGGTAGAGGAAGTAAATGAAGCATTTATTCAAGCTGCTGATAGTAAATTAAAAGGAATTTTACAATTTACGACCGAACCACTTGTTTCCATCGATTTTAATACAAATCCACATTCAGCGATTATCGATGGACTATCTACGATGGTTATGGAAGGTCGAAAAGTGAAAGTATTGGCATGGTACGACAACGAATGGGGTTATTCTTGTCGTGTCGTGGATTTAGCGAACTATGTGGCTGAACAAATGAAAACAGTTGTTCATGTAGGATAATTTATATTCACAGGTTAGATGATCTTTTCCCTAATAGCTTATTTCTGTCGATATTCTGTGTTCCTGATTATATATATGTTAGTAGGCTAATTATTTGGTAAGCTCAAATAATTAGCTTTTTTTTTCTTAAACGATGCAAGATGACAAAGTCTAAGATAACGAACCGAGAAAAATGAAGTGTTATTGATTTTTTTACTGATTTCAATTCGAAGAAAATTTCTAGAAAAAATTTAAAATCAATTATTGCAAAAAAAAATTAAACAAAGTATACTATGACTCGTGAACTTCTTAACTGTTTGTAATTGGGAAATAACTACTTAAAGGGTTAGGACCTCTTCGGACTAACTTTCCCCCGTGGTAGTTATGTTACAGGCAATCAATTTGAAATCTTTGATTAAAAAATATTAGATCAAAGGGGGAAGCGATCGATGGAAACAATGGGTCGTCACATAATTTCTGAACTTTGGGGTTGTGATTTTGACAAATTAAACGATATGGAACAAATTGAAAAAATCTTCGTTGATGCTGCTCTAAAATCTGGTGCGGAAATTCGCGAAGTAGCATTCCATAAGTTTGCTCCACAAGGTGTTAGTGGTGTTGTCATCATTTCAGAATCACATTTAACTATTCACAGTTTCCCAGAGCATGGATATGCAAGTATTGACGTGTACACTTGCGGCGATTTAGATCCAAATATTGCTGCTGACTATATCGCAGAAGCACTTGGAGCCCAAACACGTGAAACAATCGAAATTCCTCGTGGAATGGGTCCAATTCAAGCAAAAGAATCGAAAGTAAAAGCATTATAATGGAAAAGAGGTGTAGCAATACGCCTCTTTTTTTTGTTGTGCGCCCGGCATGGGTGTAATCTATAAAGTGAAAGTCCCGAACTGTGAAGGCAGAAGTAGCAGTTAGCTTAACGCAAAGGTGTCCGTGGCGACGCGGAATCTGAAGGAAGCGGGCGGCAAACTTCCGGCCTGAGGAACACGAACTTCATATAAGGCTAGGTATCACTGGGTGAGTTTGCAACAAAAGACAAAGCCCTAGTCGCCCTCTCCTACTCGATTACAGGAAGTTAAACTTGTGATTTTACGTCGTTTTTTATAAGATGAAATTATAAGATTGAATCGGAGCTGATGGTATGAAATGTCCTTCTTGTCAACATAATGGAACCCGTGTGGTGGATTCACGCCCTGTTGATGAAGGGAAATCGATACGGCGGCGACGTGAATGTGAAGAATGCGGGTATCGATTTACTACCTTCGAACGAGTGGAGGAATTACCATTAATTGTCGTAAAAAAAGAAGGTACGCGCGAAGAGTTTAGTCGGGAAAAAATTTTACGTGGTTTAATTAAAGCGTGTGAAAAACGGCCGGTAGCACTTCAACAATTAGAAGAAATTACGTTAGATATTGAAAAAGGGCTTCGGAATCAAGGGGTTACCGAGGTAAAAAGTGAAGTGATCGGAGAGCTCGTGATGGACCGTTTATCCAAAGTTGATGAAGTTGCTTACGTTCGTTTTGCTTCTGTTTATCGGCAGTTTAAAGACATTAACGTCTTTTTAGATGAACTGAAAGAATTAATAAAAAAGGAGCAATCTAATTAAGAGCTAGAGGCGAACTCTTAGCTCTTTTTTTCGACTGTCTTATTTTTTCGTAAGAAAGGTTGAAAGCAAATGTCATTATCTCATCATTGGAATGAAGTTCAGCCTGTCGATGTGTATCGAGTAAAAGTGAACGGTATTTTAACGGAATACGACCAAAAAGTGATTACGTATTTATATCAACCGCTCATTGGACCGATTTGCTTAAGTTTATACACAACCCTTTGGAGCGATGTACAAGTCCATACAATGTGGGGACGCGAATGGACTCATTACCATCTCATGAATATGATGAATGTAAGCTTAAAGGAAATCTATGAAGCCCGGTTAAAGTTAGAAGGAATTGGTTTGTTAAAAACGTTTGTCAAAGAAACAGAAGAACAAAGATTTTTTATTTATGAGTTGCAGCCACCATTAGATCCTGAACGATTTTTCTCAGACGGAATGCTTAACGTCTATTTGTATCAAAAAATTGGGCGAAACCATTTTATGAAGGTCAAATCACTGTTTTTAGCAGAAGATCTTCCACAACGAGAGTACGCCGATATTACCCGTTCCTTTCAAGATGTGTATACGTCTGAAAAAATGAGCAAAGTTGATGAAGAAGCATTAACATCCAGTCAAGCGGAACAAGGGACTATTTTTTTTGAGCGTAAAAAAGGAACCTCTCCTGCATTAGATGACCGTCACTTTGATTTTGATTTACTGTTGGCTGGACTAACCGAGGCGATGGTTCCACGCCGTTCCATCACTCCACGTGTGAAAGAGGCAATTATTAAGCTATCTTATTTATATCAAATCAATGCGATTGACATGAAAAACATCGTCTTAAGTTCGGTGAATGTTGATCAAACGATTGATATTGAAGCGCTTCGAAAAGCCGCCCGTGATTGGTATCAATTGCATCACGAAAACCAGCTACCGGAACTAGTTGACCGCGTACAACCGGTTGAGCATCGAACAGAAGCTACACCGAACACGGAGGAGGAACAGCTTATTTCTTATTTAGAAACAACCTCTCCTCGACAATTGTTAATTGACATATCAGGTGGTGCCACACCAGCAAAGTCCGAATTAAAAATTATTGAGGATGTCATGTTTCAACAAAAATTACTTCCTGGCGTTGTCAACGTATTAATTCATTATGTGATGCTGAAAACGGATATGAAACTCACGAAAGGGTATGTCGAAAAAATAGCGTCCCATTGGGCGCGAAAAAATATTCGAACGGTTCGGGAAGCGATGGAATTAGCAAAAAAAGAGCATCGACAATATTTAGATTGGGCGGAAGGGAAGAAAAATCATTCAACGAAACGAAAACCAGTCCGAACGGAAAAGCTACCGGACTGGTTTGTAGAAGAAAAGAATAGGAATACCCAAACCTCGTCAGAACCGGAACTTGATGACTTTGATTACGAAGCAGAAAAGCGTAAACTAGAAGAAGAGTTGCGGCGTCCAAAAAATTAGGGGGTGTAACCTTGGAGCGAATTAACGAAACCCTACAAAAATTGGCGAAAAACGAAAACTTTCAACAACGCTACCAATCCCTTAAACAAGAAATTCTGCAACATCCAGATATCATTGATTTTGTAGAAAAATATGAAAACGATCTAACATCCAGCATTCTGGAAAAAAGTTTGGTGAAGTTGTACGAATATATCTCACAAACGAAAGAATGTCGCCGGTGCGAAAGCTTAGAGTCGTGTGTGAACATGATGAAAGGCTATCAACCTGAACTGATCTTTAATGGGCGAACGATTGAATTACAGTATCAACGCTGTCCACAAAAAGTAGTGTACGATGAACGAAAAAAGACAGAAAAATTAATCCGGAGCATTTATGTTCCCAAAGACATTTTAGAGGCTTCCTTTAAAGAAATTGATTTAGAAGGCGTTTCCCGCTTAAAAGCCGTCAAGATGGCGAAAGAATTTTGCGATCAGTTCGAACCAGGTAAAAAGATGAAAGGACTGTATATTTGGGGACGCTTCGGTGTTGGGAAGTCATATTTGTTAGGAGCGATTGCCAATCGTTTAGCGGAAAAGCAAATTGCTTCGGTCATCGTTTACGTCCCTGAGTTTTTCCGTGAAATGAAACAATCGTTAAATGATATGTCGTTAAATGACAAATTAGATGCAATCAAGAAAGCACCAGTATTAATGTTAGATGATATTGGGGCTGAATCGATGTCTAGTTGGGTAAGAGATGATATTTTAGGAACTATTCTCCAATACCGAATGCTCGATCATCTCCCAACGTTCTTCTCTTCTAATTTTAATTTTGACGATTTAGAGCACCATTTAACTTATTCTCAAAGAGGGGAAGAGGAGCGTATAAAAGCGGCCCGTATTATGGAACGAATTAAATATTTAGCTCAGCCGATCCAGTTAGAAGGACCGAATCGTCGCTTTATGTAAGCCGATTCGGTTCATTATTTTTTGCTCACTTATTTCGGGGATAAGTGAAAAAATTCAGAAAGAAGTGAACAAACTCTTGAGGAAAGTGGACACATAACTATTAAAAGTGGACACACCCCCAGAGATAACTGGAGACTTTTTAGTAAAAGGCTATGTTATATGTCATTATTGATTTTTAGCAAGTTATTCACACGGCGGCGACTCCAGCGGGAACAAGAAGCCGCAAGACCCTTACTTGAGCGTAGCGAGGGAAGCGGCTTGCCCGCGAAAAGCGTCCGCCTACAGCGAAATGTATAAAAAAACAATGAAATTTACATTCAGCACAGATTGTTCATTTTATCTCCTTTTTTAGAAAACCTATTGAATTTTTTATAAAATACTTTTCTGTTGGCTTTTCACTTCTATTTTCTCCCTATTGTCCATATATATAAAGCAGGGATTTTGTAGAAGGGGGGAGCCGAAGGTTGGTAGAGATGGTTTTTTCTCGATATCAAGATGCTTTGCAGCTTCAAACATATATGGAAAGGGAGCATATTCCCACTACGATTCACGAAACGTTATTTCAACAAAAGCGAACATATGTCTTAAGCATTTCTTTTCATAAATATCAGCAAAAGAAAGTGGAGCTGGCTATCTATCAATTTCTTGTTGAGCAGAAACGAAAAGAATGGATCAAAGAAATTATCACTAATTGTTTTTATTTTAAAGAGGAAGAAGAAATCCGACATATTATGGATATTGTGTTTTCTATGTGGATGGACGAACGAGAAGAATTAACGAGCTTAATCGAGCGGGTCGATGAAACAAAACTTTTAATGGATGCCATTTCGACACTGTTTCAACAACAAGAACCGGTTGTTTTTTCTTCCTTTGTGAAGTTTCGACTGAAAAAATATTACAACCGACTTATAGAATATGTGGAAGTGGCCATTGATGAATACAAAATGGAACAAGAATATCAAATGTTTATTCAAATGTTGAGAGATTACTTAGTGGACCGAGAACCCCGGATGAGAGTGATTCATTTGTACAATGAGCAACATTGGCTCTTTTACGATGAAAATTATCAATTGCTGTCCAAAAAAGAAATTCATGATTGCGTCGATCGGAGGCTATTAACGAATCATCCTATATATATCGACTCGGCCACGATTGCACCCCTTTTATCAATGGCCCCCCTTCGTATATACGTATATACCGATGACCAAGAAGACGGCTTAATACGAACAATCCAAAACATTTTCGAAGAAAGGGTCTGTATTTTAAAGAAAGACGAATTTTGGGAACAATACGCCACGAATCGCATGAATGTCTCTGGAAATTAAACGTTCTGTCCCCTTGATTTTCTTATCTTAACCATCTATAATAACGTACATAAATATTCCATACGCTAGAGGTTATGATGAGGACAAGGGTATTCATTGGCGGTTTCCAGAGAGGGAAGCCTCGGCTGCAAGCTTCCTAACACGGCATGAATACTTACCACCTCTGAACTTCAACTGTGAACGCTGACATCTACTCTTCAGCTAGTAATAGTTGACGGGTGCTGCCGTTATCAGAACTGGAGGCATGTTGCTTTATGGGGAGCAATGTGTAAAGAAGGGTGGAACCACGGGTGTAACTATAACTCGTCCCTCGTTTTTAGAGGGGCGAGTTTTTTATTTTTTAATAATCAAAAAAAGGAGTGAGAACTGATGTCAGAAATGATTCAAATTACATTCCCTGATGGCGCAGTGAAGGAGTTTCCAAAAGGGACAACAACGGAAGAAATTGCAGCATCCATTAGCCCAGGGTTAAAGAAAAAAGCGATTGCCGGAAAAGTGAACGGTCGCTTACTAGATCTCCGTACACCGATTATGGAGGACGGTTCACTCGAAATTATTACACCTGATCGTGAAGAAGCGTTAGAAATTTTACGCCATAGTACAGCTCATTTAATGGCTCAAGCCATTAAGCGTTTATACAAAAACGTGAAACTTGGTGTCGGACCCGTTATTGAAGGTGGCTTTTACTACGATGTCGATTTAGAAGAATCGCTAACACCAGATGATTTGCCGAAAATCGAAAAAGAAATGAAGAAAATTGTGAAAGAAAATCTAGAAATCGTTCGTAAAGAAGTCACTCGCGAAGAGGCGAAAAAACTTTACGAGGAAATTGGTGATGAGTATAAATTGGAGCTTCTTGAAGCCATTCCTGAAGGCGAAACGGTCTCCATTTATGAACAAGGTGAATTTTTCGATTTATGCCGCGGCGTTCACGTTCCATCCACAGGCAAAATTAAAGAGTTTAAGTTGTTAAGCATTGCGGGAGCGTACTGGCGTGGAGATGCAAACAACAAAATGCTTCAACGTATTTACGGTACCGCATTTTTCAAAAAAGATGATTTAGAAAATCACTTAAAAATGTTGGAGGAAGCAAAAGAACGCGATCACCGTAAACTAGGTAAAGAGCTTAACTTATTTATGAACTCGCAAAAAGTAGGACAAGGATTACCGCTATGGCTTCCGAAAGGAGCTACGATTCGACGTATCATTGAACGTTATATTGTCGATAAAGAAGAAAGTATTGGTTATCAACACGTATATACTCCAGTTCTAGGTAGTGTCGAATTATACAAAACAAGCGGTCACTGGGATCATTACAAAGAAAATATGTTCCCGGTAATGGAAATGGACAATGAAGAACTTGTGTTACGTCCAATGAACTGTCCGCATCATATGATGATTTATAAAAACGGCATTCATAGTTACCGAGAGCTACCAATTCGTATTGCTGAACTTGGTACGATGCACCGTTACGAAATGTCTGGGGCATTAACGGGTCTCCAACGTGTTCGCGGCATGACATTAAACGATGCTCACATTTTCGCCCGTCCTGACCAAATTAAAGAGGAATTTAAACGAGTGGTTCAACTTATTATCGAAGTGTATAAAGATTTTAACTTAAGCGAATACTCGTTCCGATTATCGTATCGTGACCCAGAAGATAAAGAAAAATATTATGATGACGATGAAATGTGGAACAAAGCGCAAGGTATGTTAAAAGAAGCGATGGACGAACTTGGATTAGAGTATTACGAAGCGGAAGGCGAAGCAGCGTTCTACGGACCGAAATTAGACGTTCAAGTTCGTACAGCTCTTGGAAAAGATGAAACGTTATCAACTGTTCAATTAGACTTCTTGCTACCGGAACGATTTGATTTGACTTACATCGGTGAAGACGGTAAGCCGCATCGTCCAGTCGTTATTCACCGCGGTGTTGTGTCTACAATGGAACGTTTCGTCGCCTTCTTAATCGAAGAATATAAAGGAGCGTTCCCAACTTGGTTAGCACCAATTCAAGTACAAGTCATTCCGGTTTCACCTGAAGTGCATTATGACTATGCCAAACAAGTACAAGAAGCGCTTCAAAAAGAAGGAATTCGTGCGAATTTAGATGCTCGTGACGAAAAAATTGGTTACAAAATTCGCGAAGCACAAATTCAAAAAATTCCGTACATGCTCGTTGTAGGTGACAACGAAATTCAAGAAAAAGCGGTAAATGTCCGCAAATACGGTGAACAAAAATCCGAAACGGTTCCTTTCGAACAATTCTTAGCTTCGATTAAAGAAGAGGCGAAGAAATAAGGGGAAATTAACTAAATTAGTGGTTTCGATCGAATAAATGGCGGTAGGAAGGCCTTTTTCTTGAAAAAAGGCACTATCCTACCGTACTCTTGTACTGATATGGTGATAATTTGCACCTCTTTTCGCTTGTACAAATTGGTTATAAAAATTTTTAATAGGATATTGCCAACCGTTCTATACTATGGTATTATCTATTTTGTTGTATAAAAAATAGCTCTGTTGACAACTCCTTTAGTTTATGATATATTTTAGAAGGTCAAATTGAATACAGTTTGTGGAAAAGAAGAAGCACCCCGCTTCTCACCTGATTGACGCATAAAAGCTGTTGGCAGGTTTTTGATGTAATTCCATTGAAGTAGGAAGTATGTCATCAATGAAATGCGGGTGTGTTGTACCCGCATTTTTTTGTTGAATTAGCTTTTATGTGGCAAAGGAAGCGGAAAACAATACTTGACCCAAACCGTGTATTCGGAAAAAACGTGGAGGTGGCTAATTATTAGCAAAGATATGATCGTCAACGAGGGTATTCGTGCCCGCGAAGTTCGACTCATCGATCAAAATGGTGAGCAATTAGGAATTAAGTCACGTAACGAAGCATTAGAGATTGCAGCTAGAGTTAACCTAGACCTTGTTCTAGTAGCTCCTAATGCCAAACCTCCTGTTGCTCGGATTATGGACTATGGTAAGTACCGTTTCGAACAACAGAAGAAAGAAAAAGAAGCTCGCAAAAAGCAAAAAGTGATTAACGTCAAAGAAGTACGCTTAAGCCCAACGATTGAAGAGCATGACTTCAATACGAAGTTACGTAACGCTCGTAAGTTCCTTCAAAAAGGAGATAAAGTGAAAGCGACGATTCGCTTTAAAGGGCGTGCGATTACACACAAAGAAATCGGTCAACGCGTACTAGACCGTTTCGCTGAAGCTTGTGAAGATATCGGAACAATAGAGTCCAAACCAAAAATGGATGGACGTAGCATGTTCTTAGTTTTAGCACCAAAAAATGAAAAGTAATGTTTTGAGGAGGAATACCACATGCCAAAAATGAAAACTCACCGTGGCTCTGCCAAGCGTTTCAAAAAGACAGGTACTGGAAAATTAAAGCGTTCTCACGCTTACACTAGCCACCTTTTTGCAAACAAAACTCAAAAACAAAAACGTAAGCTTCGTAAAGGAACTCTTGTTTCTAAAGGTGACTTCAAACGTATCCGTCATATGTTAGACAACATTAAGTAATTCGAGATTCATATATTTTAGGAGGGAATTATTATGCCACGTGTAAAAGGCGGTACAGTTACTCGCAGACGTCGTAAAAAAGTTTTAAAATTAGCGAAAGGTTATTTCGGTTCTAAACATACATTATATAAAGTTGCTAACCAGCAAGTAATGAAATCTTTAATGTACGCTTACCGTGACCGTCGTCAGAAAAAACGCGACTTCCGTAAGCTTTGGATTGCACGTATCAATGCAGCTGCTCGTATGAACGGACTTTCTTACAGCCGTTTTATGCACGGTCTTAAACTAGCTGGTATCGAAGTTAACCGCAAAATGCTTGCTGATTTAGCTGTAAACGACGAAAAAGCATTTGCTGAATTAGCAAACGTTGCCAAAGCACAACTTCAAAAATAATTGATGCGACTCGGGGCTAACACATCGTTAGTCCCTTTTTTATATCTTATGAATCGGAGGGAAATTGACCGAATTTTTAATTGACTTACTCGTTTAAAATTAACGCTATAGCAGTGGAATTCCTTAGGAGGACCTATCATGAACGATTGGATTCTAATGTATCTAATTTTTATAAATAGTATAGGGTTTTTACTAATGGGCTGGGATAAGTGGAAAGCGCGCCTGCAGAAGTGGCGAGTGCAAGAAAAAAAGTTATGGTTAGTCGCTTTTTTAGGTGGAGCGATTGGTGCTTCAGTTGGTATGTATTTATTTCGACATAAAACGAAACATGCAACGTTTCGATACGGACTTCCAATCCTTTCCGTTGTAGAAGGAATCCTGTTTACGCTTTTTGTTTTGTCATAACAGCTCGGACGATTGTATATGTTGTAATAACGTGCCCAGCACGAAGAACATCCGAGAAAGGGCGTGATCGCCATCGACGGCCAATGGAGTGATCAATTGCTATTCTTTCTTTCCATCGTGCAGTCTTCCGGTTGGCTCGCACCAATTGTATTTATTTTATTCCATCTATTGCGGCAATTTCTTTTTATTCCGGTGGCTCTTGTTTGTATGGCTGGAGGAATTCTTTTTGGTAGCTTATTTGGAACGCTCTTTTCACTGATAGGATTAACGTTTGTGTCAATCATTTTTTATTTGGTTGTACGACATATGCCAACAACCGTCAATCGCCTGTTTCGCATGAAAGAAAAATGGTTCGGTCGTCACGCACAATTAACGGTCGGGCAAGTAGCGGTGTTGCGTCTAATTCCTTTTATTCATTATCACTTACTAAACGGCTGTTTATATGAACGAAAAAAAGATTTCCATTCCTTCGTGATGTCCTCGTTTCTCGCCAATATTCCGCTCGCTGTGTTTTATACCGTTTTTGGTCAATATATCCGCCAATTTTCCCTAACTATGATGGCATTACTATTCATTTCCTTCTTCGTTTTATTTATCGCTTTAAGAGAAAAAGTACGTGTGTGGACATTAAAAGAATTTCTTGAATCATCGTCTTCCTAATGGTGTAAAGGAATAGTTAAAGAAAAAATGAGAAAAGGAGCTGTCCGAAAAGTAGTATTTAATCCCGAAATCTAAAAAAAGCAAACCCAAAGAATGCTGTAAAATCAACATTCTTTGGGTTTTAATTTTGGCGGAATTTCAACTAAAATGGACTTTTTAGACAGCCCCTTTGTTATGACCGATGTTTTTGGAGGAGCTCTTTCACAGGGCTTTTCCAATCTATTTTTGCATTCGGATACGCCCGTTGAATTTCTCTTTCAAGAAATACAAAATCCTCATAGGTCAATCCTTTTAAGTCGTCCACTTTTTTCGGAAAAACAAAGATGGAAACGACGTCAAAGGCGTGTTCAGTTGTTCCTAAATACTTTTCCCCTTCAAATAACGCCCCTTTATAAGTGATGTGAAAATTTTTCCGAACATTATTTGGGTCATCGTAAAAATAAAACTTCTTTTGTTCGTAAGCTAGCTCTAATTTTCGCATCGGATGGGTAATAAATTTGATGCCACGGTACAAAAGATAAAGGATTGCTATAAAAAGTAGGAAAGGTAATAATCGAAGGAATAGTGCCATGTTAAAAACCTCCGAAAAAGTGCATGGTCCTTAGTTTTTATTTACTTTACGAATCAAATCAAAAAAAGTTTCATTCATTTGCTATAATTTTTTTTGAAGGAGGAGACAATGAATGAATGTTTCGGAATTATTTACAATGCAACAAGAACTTGACCGCTATATAGAAGAAGGTCATCAACTGGTAGAAAAAGACTTGTTTGATCAAAAAGTGTTAGCTCTACTTGTTGAAGTAAGTGAATTAGCGAATGAAACTAGATGTTTTAAATTTTGGAGTACAAAAGGCCCGTCTCCACAAGAGGTCATTTTAGAAGAATATGTGGATGGACTTCATTTTATATTGTCTTTAGGTATAGAAGTTGGTTTTCATCGTACGATGAAGGATGTCCCATCTTTTAAAGAAGCAGTGGAACCGGTGGAACAATTCCTTCGAGTATATGAGGCAATCCATCAATTCCGAAAAGAAAAGTGTTTGTCGGTATACGAGCATTTGTTAAGCGAATACTTGGCTCTAGGAAAAATCTATGGATTTACACCGGAAGGAATTTATAAGGCTTATGTGGCAAAAAATAAAGTAAATTTTCAACGCCAACAACAAGGGTATTAAAATTGTGAATTTTCACCTGATTTTGTATAATGAGACTGCAGAATAATTAGGGAGGCTAAATAATGGTGAAATTAGATGAGACGTTAATGATGCTCAAAGACTTAACCGATGCAAAAGGGATTCCGGGTAATGAAAAAGAAGTCAGAGATGTGATGAAAAAGTACATAGAGCCATTTGCCGATGAAGTTACAACGGATGGTTTAGGAAGCTTAATTGCTAAGAAAGTTGGTGATGAAAACGGACCGAAAATTATGGTGGCAGGCCACTTAGACGAAGTTGGTTTTATGGTTACGCATATCGATGACAAAGGTTTTTTACGATTTCAACCAGTAGGTGGTTGGTGGTCACAAGTCATGCTTGCCCAACGCGTGACGATTGTGACGAAAAAGGGTGACGTTACTGGTGTCATCGGTTCAAAACCACCTCACATTCTTCCGCCTGAAGCACGCAAAAAGCCGGTTGAAATTAAAGATATGTTCATCGATATCGGAGCTTCTAGCCGCGAAGAAGCGATGGAATGGGGCGTTCGACCGGGGGATATGGTTGTTCCGTACTTTGAATTTACGGTCATGAACAATGAGAAAATGCTGTTAGCCAAAGCATGGGATAACCGCATCGGTTGTGCCATTGCGATTGATGTGTTGAAAAACTTAAAAGACGAAAAACATCCGAATATCGTTTACGGTGTCGGTACCGCTCAGGAAGAAGTCGGACTTCGTGGTGCCAAAACATCTGCACACATGATTGAACCAGACATAGCGTTTGGTGTAGATGTCGGTATTGCAGGAGATACGCCTGGCGTAACAGAAAAAGAAGCATTAGGAAAAATGGGGAAAGGTCCGCAAATTATTTTATATGATGCGTCGATGGTCTCTCATAAAGGGTTACGCGACTTTGTCACAAGCGTTGCCGATGAATTAAACATTCCGTATCAATTCGATTCGCTTCCTGGGGGCGGAACGGACTCTGGAGCTATTCATCTAACAGCCAACGGTGTACCTGCGCTTTCTATCACAATTGCGACCCGTTACATCCATTCCCATGCAGCGATGTTACACCGTGACGATTACGAAAACACAGTAAAACTAATTACCGAAGTGATCAAACGTTTAGATGCGGATAAAGTCAAGGAGATTACGTTTGACTAATCTAAAAAGGCGGTGTAGAAACTAGTGGGGTTACTTGAGTAAAGAGGAAAAGTAAATATTAGGTCATTAGGAATTAAACTAACAATCAAATAATAATGCAAACAGCTATAGAAAAACGCTCGGAATGTGGATTTACCCCTGTCAAGTAGACAGTAGAAAAAAGCATCCTCTTCAGCTTTGGCAATGGTAGTTGGTATGCCTGGAGCTTGTCAAGGAAAGCACTTGACAAAGCTTCAGGCAACCAACTAAGTAGTCTGTAAGCTGAAGAAGGAGTCAATCTAATCATTATTGATTTCTTAGGCAACTTTAGCTCGATACGTTACTGGGCTAAGGTTGCCTAATTTTTTTTGAATTCTTTTATGATTATAATAGTAAATATATTTATCTACTGCTTAAATGACTTCCTCTGGGTTCTCGAATTTATTTAAATACATACACTCTGTCTTAAAATGGCTATAAAAGTTTTCTACACACGCATTGTCTAAACAATTGGCTTTTCTGGACATACTTTGAGTAATACCATTTAGTTTAAGGGCTTCGTGGTATTCGCGAGATGTATACTGATAACCCTGATCACTGTGTAGAATGGTTTTATCAGTCACATCTCTTTTTTTGTTTGCCTTTTTTAATGTTTCCATCACAAGTTCTAAATCATTTTTGTAACTGATTTTGTAAGCCACGATTTCTTTATTCCATAAATCACAGATGACGGATAGATATAAACGTTGATTGTTAAACATTAAATAGGTCACATCGGTAACCCAATTTTCATTTGGTTTTTCAGCAGTAAAGTTCCGGTTTAATACATTTGACACTACGATTCTTTCACTACCTTTACGATACTTCTGTTTTTTCTTGCGGATTTTTGCCTGTAGCTTCATTCCATTCATTAAACGGTAGATTCGTTTATGGTTAACCTTTATTTCATAATCCTCCCTAATGGTAGCTGTAATCCTTGGACATCCGTAAGTACCATTTGATTCTTTATAAACTTCAATTATATAATTTTTTATTACTTCGTCTTCCTGTTGCTTTGGAGTAATCGTATCTTTTCGTTTTAACCATTTATAATAACCACTTCTAGAGACTTCAGCCAATTCACATAGTAAGATCACTGGATATATGGTACTTAACTCATAAAGGAAAATGGAAAGTTTTTGTTAAAACAATTATATATTATGTGAAGGATTGTACTTAAACTAACAATGTGAAACCTTATTGTTATATAAACGTAATCAATTATAGACGAATACTTTTACAAAGAAAGGTCGATAACGATGCCGCAAAAAGTTAGAGACATAATGAAATATAGAAAAATTTCCTTAATGTGTTTATTTGCTTCTTTGTTTATTAGTACATTAAATCTTTATCTGTTCAAAACTAAGTTTTTAACTATTCTAGGCTTTTTACTAATGTTCATTTTTTTTATCATGTCTTTTATCTTATGGAGATGCCCAAAATGCAAAAAGAGACTGCCATTGCGATTTAATAAAGACACTGATGTTAATGATATATACCGTTGTCCTTATTGTCATACGAAGTTTTTAGATGGCTACATTATTGATTAATTAGAACTTTTACTTTTGGTAGAACTTTGTCTTTCACAATTCCCGCCAACAATTCGTTTTGCTCGTAAAGTATTGCAACTCTTAGTTACCCATGCCTCGTTTTATTTCACCACAGATGAATGAATGTTAATTCGTACTTCCATAGAAATCAAACAAGACCGGTATAGAGCCTAGTTTTGCTCGATGTACAACGATGTGTCGTGCACAAAGTCAGAAATACATTAAATAAAGTCAGAAAGAAAGACCAAATAGAAGTGGCAGAAGATTTAAAGCTCATTTATCGTGCCACGACAAAAGAAGCAGCGATACAAGCATTTCATGAATTCGAGAAAAAGTGGTCCAAAAAATACGCAAGAGAAGTACAATCATGGGAAAAAGATTTAGACGTTTTACTCACGTTTATGAAATATCCACTAAGCATACGAAGTGTCATATACACGACAAACGCGATCGAAAGAACCATTAAAGACATACGTAAACGACTAAAGACGATGAACAGTCTTTCAAGTATAGAAGCTGCGGAGAAAATCACGTACTTGACCATTCAAGACTATAACGAAAAATGGTCGAATAGAAAATTACGAGGTTTTTCAAACGCCTATCAAGCCCTACAAGAAATGTTCGAAGAAAGATACTAAAATTTGTAAGTATGTAAGGATATATGAAAGGACGTGCGTTTCCCACTAGGAGACTGAATATTCAGTCTTCTAGTGGGAAACAGATAAATGAATTTATTATCAAATAAAGCATAATCTGAGGATACTCTATAGAACCTTACACAAAATTCTTGAACGGTACCATTATTTCTCCCCCACTATACGTTGCTGAGATTATATTTCCTTGTTGTTTATTCAAAAAAAGTTTTTGATGAAACTTCTCCGTTAGCTGTATTTTCAATTAAAACAAACTTACGACCGTTATAATTGATCACAAATAACCCTCTTTCATTCTGAATTTTGAGTTATTTTACCACATGTTTTATCCTTTTTCAGCTATCAAATTTATTATCTTATGGTCAACTAATCTGCATTTTTGTTGAGGAAGAAATTTAACTAACTTAAACACGATTATCGTTGATTTAACAACAAAAAAAGCAAACCAAATCGTATGCGAATTGGTCTGCTTAATACAGTGTTATTTCGTATATTTACCCTATAAGTAAATCGGTGTAGAAACCAACTTCCTTTGATCCTATTGTTTTACCGCTTGTTCAAGCGTAGAAAGCATCATGTCTTTTTGCTGTTCCGTTGAATGGTTCCAGAGCGCTTCAAATAGAACTCCTAAACCCGGAAGCGTTTTTTCTTCCCCTTGCTGAATGGCATCCTCAATTGTGTCTTCTAGTTGTTCTTTTGTGTTGTTGGCTACATTTTGCATAATCGCATGCCGTAAATTTAAATCCATCTTAATTTCACCTCGCTATTATGTATTTCACATTTATTTTTTGCTAGTATTTCGTTTATTATGTATAAAGAAACGTTCAAAGCAAAGGAGAATTCGACTTGAAACGAATTGCATCAGTCAAAAACCCACAAGTGAAACAGTGGAAAAAGTTATTAACAAAAAAAGAGCGGGAAAAAACAGGCTGGTTTCTTATCGAAGGATTTCATTTAGTTGAAGAAGCATTAAATAGTGATATCCACATTGTGGAAATAATTGTAGAAGAGAATAAACAACTTCCGCCAAATTGGAATGTAGCGGACATTCCTATGACATTTGTAACCGAAGAAATTATGATAGCGATTAGCGATACGGAAACGCCACAAGGCATCGCGGCTGTTTGCCAACAATTCACAGAAAAAACGATCGACTGGGAAAATGCGAATGTCCTGTTAATTGACGCAGTACAAGACCCAGGAAATATAGGGACGATGATTCGGACAG
Source organism: Bacillus sp. (in: firmicutes) (assembly GCA_017656295.1). Taxonomy (NCBI): domain Bacteria; kingdom Bacillati; phylum Bacillota; class Bacilli; order Caryophanales; family Bacillaceae; genus Bacillus; species Bacillus sp. (in: firmicutes). The sequence continues at coordinate 76,550 of JACDOC010000006.1, forward strand.
CGGATGCAGCGGGGATCGATGCCGTTATCCTTGGAGAAGGGTGTGTTGATTTATATAATCCAAAAGTGATTCGTTCTACTCAAGGGTCGATATTTCATTTGCCGATTTTCAAAGGGAACTTATATGAGTGGATTGAAACGTTAAAAGAACATCATGTGCACATATACGGTACGTCGCTAGAGAACGGTGAAAATTACAAACTAGTGGAACCGAAACATCCATTTGCTCTTCTTGTCGGAAATGAAGGAAGTGGAGTGAGTAAAGATTTACTACAATTAACGTCAAAAAACTTGTACATTCCGATTTACGGAAAAGCGGAATCATTAAATGTGGCTATAGCGACAGGAATTTTACTTTATTATTTACGTGGATAAAGGTTGCATCGGATGAACGGTTTCCCTATAATATAAAAATAGTTAAATAAGGAAAACAACGATGATAGAGAAGAGTAGCTTGCCATTCGCCATCCAGGGAGAAAACGCCGTAGACTGGGAGCGTTTTTATGGTAGAAGCAAGTGAATTCACCTCTGGAGTTGACACTTGGACCATTCTAGTCAGAGCTAGAATGTAAAGGTGTTCCGGATACGTCCGTTATCTCAATGAAGTGAACAGCGTTTTTCGCTGTTAACAAGGGTGGTACCGCGATTTCACTCGTCCCTTACGCAGGGGCGAGTTTTTTATTTTTAATAAAGGAGGAAATGTCGATGAAAGAACGTTTACAAGAGCTACAACAAGAAGCGCTTGAAAAGATCAAGCAAGCAAGTGATTTAAAGGCGCTTAACGATGTTCGTGTTGCTTACCTTGGTAAAAAAGGCCCGATTACGGAAGTACTTCGCGGCATGGGAAAATTATCACCAGAAGAACGCCCAATCATGGGAGCACTTGTGAATGAAGTCCGGCAGACGATTCAATCCGCATTAGAAGAAAGACAAGTGAAACTAGAACAAGAAGAAATCGAGAAAAAATTAGCCTCTGAAGCCATTGATGTAACGCTTCCGGGTCGCCCTGTTCGAGTAGGAAATCATCATCCGCTTACGAGAGTCATTGAAGAAATTGAAGACTTATTTATTGGCATGGGGTATACCATTGCAGAAGGTCCAGAAGTGGAAAAAGACTACTACAACTTCGAAGCTTTAAACTTACCAAAAGGACATCCAGCCCGCGATATGCAAGATTCTTTCTATATTACGGGTGAAATTTTACTTCGCACGCATACATCACCGGTACAAGCGCGAACGATGGAAAAGCATGAAGGTCGTGGCCCGGTAAAAATCATTTGTCCGGGAAAAGTGTATCGTCGCGATAACGATGACGCTACCCACTCTCATCAATTTACCCAAATTGAAGGACTTGTGGTTGATGAAAACATTCGTATGAGCGACTTAAAAGGAACCCTTCAAGCGTTTGCGAAGAAAATGTTCGGGGAAGATCGTGAAATTCGCTTCCGCCCAAGCTTCTTCCCATTTACTGAACCATCTGTAGAAGTGGACGTATCCTGTTTTAACTGCGGTGGTCATGGCTGTAACGTATGTAAAGGAACCGGATGGATTGAAATTTTAGGTGCTGGTATGGTTCATCCGAACGTGTTAGAAATGGCCGGGTTTGATTCGAAAAAATATACTGGATTTGCGTTCGGTATGGGACCTGAGCGAATCGCTATGTTGAAATACGGCATTGATGATATTCGTCATTTCTATCAAAATGACATTCGTTTCTTACAACAATTTAATCGCGCGTAAAGGGAGGGAATATTACATGTTTGTATCATACAAATGGCTACAAGAATACGTAGATTTAACGGGGATTACGGCAAAAGAGCTTGCGGATAAAATTACCAAAAGTGGCATTGAGGTTGAAAGTGTCGAATTGTTAAATAAAGGAGCGAAAGGCGTAGTCGTTGGGCATGTACTCGAGCGTGAACAACACCCGAACGCTGATAAATTAAGTAAATGTTTAGTCGATATCGGTGAAGAAGAACCTGTGCAAATTATTTGTGGAGCGCCAAACGTTGCGAAAGGTCAAAAAGTAGCTGTCGCTAAAGTAGGAGCGGTTCTTCCAGGTAATTTTAAAATTAAGAAAGCAAAGCTTCGTGGGGAAGAATCACATGGGATGATTTGTTCCCTTCAAGAGTTGGGAATTGAATCTAAACTGGTTACGAAAGAATTTGCAGACGGTATTTTTGTTTTCCCAAGCGATGCACCGGTTGGGGCAGATGCATTAGAACAATTAAACTTAGATGATGAAGTGTTAGAATTAGGGTTAACACCAAACCGTGCGGATTGCTTAAGCATGATTGGGGTGGCCTATGAAGTAGCGGCCATTTTAGGTCGGGAAGTAAAATGGCCAAAAGTGGAGTTGCAAGAAACAAGCGAAAACGTAGAGGACTACATTTCAGTAAAAGTAGAAGCGACAGAAGATAATCCACTATATGCAGCGCGCATTGTAAAAAATGTCAAAATTGGTCCATCTCCGTTATGGATGCAAACAAGACTGATGGCTGCAGGTATTCGCCCGCATAACAATGTTGTCGATATTACAAACTACATTTTATTAGAGTACGGCCAACCATTACATGCATTCGACTACGATCGTCTCGGTTCCAAAGAAATTGTTGTACGTCGGGCAAAAACAGGTGAAAAAATTGTTACTCTTGATGAAGTGGAGCGCACGTTAACGGAAGAAAATCTTGTCATTACAAATGGTACAGAACCGGTCGCACTTGCTGGTGTCATGGGTGGAGCAAACTCCGAAGTACAAAACGATACGACAACGGTATTAATCGAATCGGCTTATTTCAAAAATACGACGGTACGTAAAGCGTCAAAAGACCATGGTTTACGTAGTGAGGCAAGTACACGGTTTGAAAAAGGCATTGACCCGGCACGCACAAAAGAAGCATTAGATCGTGCTGCTGCTTTAATGGCTCAATATGCAGGTGGAGAAATCATTCGTGGTGTCGCAGAAGTGGATCTGCTAGAACAAAAGGAAGTTGTTGTGACGATTACACTTGATCGAATTAACAGCGTATTAGGGACCAACATTTCAACAGAAGAAGTAAGCAGCATTTTATCGAACCTACAATTTGCTTTCACAGAAGATAACGGATTGTTTAAAATTACGGTACCTTCTCGCCGGCCAGATATCTCCATTCCAGAGGATATTATTGAAGAAGTAGCGAGATTGTACGGCTATGATCACTTACCAACCACATTACCTGTGGCAGAAACGCAGCCAGGAACATTAACTCCATATCAAGCAAAACGCCGGAAAGTGCGCCGCTATTTAGAACATGTGGGACTTTTCCAAGCGATTACGTATTCGTTAACAAGTGAAGAGAAAGCAACGAAATTTGCATTGGAAACAGCGGAGCCTATTCGTTTGGCAATGCCGATGAGTGAAGAGCGGAGTGTCCTTCGTCAAAGCTTAATTCCTCACTTGTTAGAAGTTGTTAGTTACAACCGAGCCCGTCAAATGGACAATGTGGCTGTGTATGAAACGGGAGCAGTTTACTTAGCAAAAGGAAACGATGAATTGCCAGAGGAAAAAGAACGATTAGCTGGTGTGATCACTGGTGTGTGGCATGCGCACTTATGGCAAGGTGAGAAAAAACCGGTAGACTTCTATGTCGTAAAAGGAATTTTAGATGGATTGTTCGATATGCTTGGATTACAGAATCGCATTGACTATACTCAAGCGAAACTTGATGGAATGCATCCAGGCCGTACGGCAGAGATTTTACTAGACGGAAAGGTGATCGGCTTTGTTGGACAGGTACACCCTCGAGTCCAAAAAGAAAATGATTTAAAAGAAACGTACGTCTTCGAGTTAGCGTTAACCGATGTATTACATGCTGAGGTCGAAGATATTCGTTACGCACCGATTCCACGCTTCCCGTCCATGACACGTGATGTTGCGTTTGTGGTGGATAAATGTGTCATTGCTGGAGACATCCAAAAAACGATTGTCAAGACAGGCGGCGAATTGTTAAAAGAAGTAACGATTTTCGACGTTTATGAAGGGGATCGTCTACCAGAAGGTAAAAAATCCATTGCCTTCTCTCTCCGTTACTTTGACCCTGAACGTACGTTAACTGACGAAGAAGTGACTGCTTTACATGAACAAGTGGTTCAAGCGGTAGAAGAGCAATTTGGGGCTACATTACGTGGGTAAACTTTCATTTAGTGAATGGAAAACTCATGAAAATAGAAACAGAACTTAAAACCAAAAGGCCAATTCATTAGAAATTGGCCTTTTGATTTATAAAAATAATTCAGTTAATAATTGTCAGAGAAGAATAAGGGGGGCTAGAAGTAGTATAGTGATAAAATTAGTCAATAATATTATTTCACAAGTCGCTTTGCTTTCTCGGTATTGGCAAAATGTAGTTTGCAATACATGCGTAATGCTTCTTCCCCTTGTTCCCGAAGAAGCCTAGCGGCCGCTTCGTCCACTTGTTTGCCAGCCCCCTTAGGTAAAGAAAATCCTGCTTTTTCACTCAAGCGATGCATCTCCTTTAAAAAGGCGTACCGAGCAATAATGGAGGAAGCAGCGACAGATAAATGGAGCTGTTCTGCCTTCATCCGAAAATGAACGTTCGTAGTAACAACCTCTTTTTGACCCTTTACATAAGAATAATATTTGTCTTGATCAATGAATTGGTCAATTAAAATTCCTTCTGGTTGTTCTGGCGCGATTTTTTTCAATAAATGGACGATTGCTTGGTTATGTAGAATAGCTTTCATTTTCGTTTGTGGATAACCTCGTTGTTGCAACGTATTATACTTTTCATTTGACAAAATTAATAAACTATATGGGACAATCGAGATAAGTTTTTTGGCGATTTGTACAATATAATCATCCGTTAAATGTTTCGAATCTTTGACACCTATTTGTTGTAAGATAGGGATTTGCTCTTTTTTTACATAAGACGCCACAACGGTTATTGGGCCAAAGTAATCACCGGTGCCTACTTCGTCGGACCCAATAAAAGAACGATGATAAAATGCGTCAGTAGCTGATGCATCTGTTCTCTCTTTGGTGATTGTTTCGTCCCATCTTTTTGCTTCCTTATCACCTAATGCTCCTTGAAACAATACTTTACCCGAACGATAGGCGGTGATGACACATTGTGGAAGCCTAGCGACAAACACACTACCCGGTGGAAGTTTAGAGGATAGATAATCTTTGTAAAATCGTTCCATTTCTTCAATCGTTTCTGACGATACGTGTAACACTTGATTAGACATAGGCATCTCCTTTTTCATGAGTTATTTCTAATATAGAGTTTTCTTCCCAATTTTGAAAGAAACATGTTATCATATTGTTTAGGATTTTTAGAAATGGAGGCTTTCAATTTGTCTGATGAGCAAAAGAACCGTATATCCGTTGACATTTATGGTCAAAACTACGTTATTGTTGGAGCGGAAAGCACTCATCACCTTCGGCTCGTCGCCTCACTTGTCGATGAAAAAATGCGCGAAATCAGTGAAAAAAACCCAACGTTAGATATTAGTAAACTTGCTGTATTAACGGCGGTGAATGCCGTTCATGATTATATTAAATTAAAAGAACAATACGAAGAATTACAAAAACAACTAAAACAAATAAAGGACTGAAGCAGTCATGTTAGATGTCGTCATTTTGTTATTACTATTGTTTGGATTTTTTATCGGTTTTCGTCGCGGATTTATTCTACAAACCATTCATATGGTTGGCTTTTTCGTTTCTTTTATCGTTGCTTACCTTTATTACGATGATTTAGCATCCATTCTTAAATTATGGGTTCCTTATCCGGTGATGGCAACCGATGGACCATTGCAAATGTTGTTTGCAAATGATCATATAGAAACTGCTTATTATCGAGCTATTGCCTTTGCCATCATTTTCTTTGTGTTTAAAATTTTGTTGCAAATCATCGGCTCGATGCTTGACTTCCTTGCCCATTTACCGATTTTAAAACAGGCAAACATATGGGCCGGAGGGATGCTCGGCTTATTAGAAGTGTATTTCATTTTGTTTATTGTATTATACATTGTTGCGTTAGTGCCAATTGAATCGATTCAAGCAACGCTGCAACAGTCAGTACTTGCTGAAGCCATGATTAAACACACTCCATTTATTTCCTCAATGGTGAAACAATGGTGGCTTGAATACGTTCCAATTCGTTGATCGGGGTGTCCCCGATTCTTTTTTTTCAAGCGGGACAGGAGGTAGTGATATGGTAACAAAAAAAGATGTGATTCGGCTTCTCGAACGTATTGCGTTATATATGGAATTAAAAGGTGAAAATCCGTTTAAAATATCCGCTTTCCGAAAAGCCGCGCAAAGTTTAGAAACCGATGCCCGAAGTTTAACAGAAATTACGGATTTTACGAAGTTACCAGGAATCGGGAAAGGAACGGCTGCTGTAATCCAAGAATACATCGAAACTGGTTCGTCTGAGGTGTTAGAAGGGTTACAAAAAGAGGTTCCAGAAGGATTGATTCCTCTGTTGCAATTACCTGGAGTCGGCGGGAAAAAATTGTCCAAGCTGTATCACGAGCTTGGGGTGATTGATGCTGAAACGTTAAAACAAGCGTGTGAAGAAGGAAAAGTTCAGAAGCTAGCTGGATTTGGTAAAAAAACGGAGGAAAAACTATTAGCTGCGCTGGAGCAATTTGGAAAGCGACCGGAACGTTTACCGATTGCCTTCATGTTACCAATTGTCGAAACATTGGAACGGAAACTTAAGCAATTCGACGGTATTGAGAAGTTTTCTCGAGCCGGGAGTATACGCCGGATAAAAGAAACGATTAAAGATATCGATTTTATCATCGCAACAAAAGAACCAGAAAAAGTTAAAGAACAACTTCTACAATTGGAGCGCATTAAAGAAGCAGTATCGAACGGTCCGACAAAAGTTTCGTTAACGTTTGCTTACGACTATGACGTTAATGTCGACTTTCGCCTCGTCGCACCGGAACAATTTGCGACTGCTCTTCACCATTTTACTGGATCGAAGGAACATAATGTTAGAATGAGACAACTTGCGAAAGAGCGTGGCGAGAAAATAAGCGAATACGGAGTAGAAGATATGAATACTGGACATATTCAAACGTTTTCTTCTGAAGAAGCTTTTTTCAACCATTTCTCTTTGCCATTCATTCCTCCAGAAATGAGAGAGTCCGGGGAGGAAATTGAACGAATTCTTGAACAACCGGCTTATCTTTCTTTATCCGATATTCGTGGAGATTTACACATGCACTCGACTTGGAGCGATGGGGCTCATTCGATCGAAGAAATGGTAGAAGCTTGTCGAAAACGAGGTTATCAGTATTTGGCCATTACTGATCATTCCCAATTTTTAAAAGTGGCGAGCGGTTTAACGAAAGAACGTTGGTACAAGCAACGGGAAGAAATACAACGGTTGAATGAAAAGTATGATGATATAACGATTTTAACGGGAATTGAAATGGATATTTTACCAGATGGGTCCTTAGACTTTGAGGATGACGTCATTCAAGAAATGGATGTAGTTATTGCTTCCATCCATTCTCATTTTCAACAACCCAAAGAGAAAATTATGGAACGGTTAAAAACTGCCCTTTCTTCCCAACATGTAGATATTATTGCCCATCCGACAGGACGTCTCATTGGACGAAGAGATGGTTATGATGTAAATATCGACTTACTCATTCAACTAGCCAAAGAAACGAATACGGCGTTAGAATTAAATGCGAATCCACATCGCCTTGATTTATGTGTAGAGCATTTACAAAAAGCGCAATATGCTGGAGTTAAAGTGGTGATAAACACCGATGCACATCATATTAATCATCTATCCTTCATGGAACTTGGCGTATCTGTCGGAAGAAAAGCATGGTTAAAGAAAGAAACGGTTCTAAATACGTACAATATAGACGAATTAAAGAATTTTCTAAAACGCCATGATGAACAGTAAGGGGGGACACGGAAACAATGAATGAACGACTTTTACACACATTAGAATTTGATAAAATACGTGAACAGCTGTTATCGTATGCTTCTTCAACACTTGGAGAAGAAAAGGTAAAACAATTAGTACCTTCTTCTTCGTTTGAAGAAGTCAAACGATGGCAAGATGAAACGGACGAAGGCGTCACTATATTACGTTTAAAAGGACATATGCCACTCGACGGCATTTACAACGTTCGACCATATGTCAAACGAGCACAAATTGGTGGAATGCTACACTCGATTGATTTAATGGAAATCGGAAGCACGATACAAGCCGCCCGTAGTGTAAAAAATTACATTGAAGGACTTATTGAAGAGGAGCACTCCCTTCCGTGCTTACATGAGGTTGTTCAGGCGATTCATCCACTTCCAGCTGTAGAGCAACGTATTAAACGGACGGTTGACGAAAATGGGGAGATTCTCGATTCGGCTAGCGACTTGTTGCGGCAACTGCGACAACAAATTCGTCAAACTGAAAGCCGTGTTAGAGAAAAGTTGGAAAGTATGATTCGTTCATCGAATGCGCAAAAAATGCTTTCCGACGCCATCATTACGATTCGTAACGACCGCTTCGTCATTCCGGTCAAACAAGAATATCGGAGTCATTATGGTGGAATCGTTCATGACCAATCGTCTTCGGGACAAACGTTATTTATTGAACCTGAGGCGATTGTATCTTTGAATAATCAATTGCGTGAAGTTCGGTTAAAGGAACAACAAGAAATTGAGCGTATTTTAATTGAGTTGTCTCAATTAGTCGGTGAACATGCGGAAGAAATTTTACGGATGGTAGATGCGTTAAGCAAAGTTGATTTTATTATGGCAAAAGCGCGTTTTGCTCGAGCAATGAAGGCATCGAAACCGGTGCTAAACGACGAAGGAATCATTCAATTATGGAAAGCGCGCCATCCGCTTTTACCTTACGAAGAGGCGGTACCGAACGACATTGAACTAGGAAAAGATTTTACAACTATAGTCATTACGGGTCCAAATACCGGAGGAAAAACGGTTACGTTAAAAACCATTGGTTTATGCACGCTAATGGCCCAAGCTGGTTTACAAATTCCCGCCCAAGACGGCTCGGAAATAGCAGTTTTTCAACATGTGTTTGCTGACATTGGGGACGAACAATCCATTGAACAGAGTTTAAGTACATTTTCTTCTCACATGGTGAATATTGTTGATATTTTAAAACAAGTAGATGACCAAAGTTTAGTTCTATTTGATGAACTAGGAGCAGGAACCGATCCACAGGAAGGGGCTGCACTAGCGATTTCCATTTTAGATGAAGTCACCCAGCGAGGGGCACGAGTGGTGGCGACAACGCATTATCCCGAATTGAAAGCGTATGGTTACAATCGATCAGGGGTTATGAACGCGAGCGTGGAATTTGATATCGATTCATTAAGTCCAACGTATAAATTGTTAATTGGTGTTCCTGGACGAAGCAATGCGTTTGAAATTTCGAAACGTCTCGGTTTGGATACGAATATCATTGAGCGAGCTCGCAATCATGTCAGCATCGAATCGAACAAGGTTGACAAGATGATTGCTTCTTTAGAAGAAAGTAAACGAAAAGCAGATGAAGAATGGAAAGAAATTAATGAGTTGTTAAAAGAAGCAGAAAAAATTCATAAAGATCTCAAGCAACAAATGATGGAATTTTACCGCCGGAAAGATGAATTATACGAAGAAGCAGAAAAAAAAGCGGAACAAATTGTTGAGAAAGCGAAAGAAGAAGCTGAAGCCGTCATCCGTGATTTACGGAAACTGCGCCTTGAAAAGAGGGCTGATATTAAAGAACATGAACTCATCGACGCCAGAAAACGATTAAAAGAAGCAATGCCAGTATTGGAAAAATCGAAACAAACGTTGGAAAAGAAAAAGAATCAACGCACTCTCCAACCTGGAGATGAAGTGAAAGTATTAAGCTTCGACCAAAAAGGGACGCTATTGGAACGAGTAAATGAGCACGAATGGCAAGTGCAAATCGGGATTATGAAAATGAAAGTGAATGAGTCGGATTTAGAGTTTATTAAGTCAAAACCAGCCGTTGAGACAACACCTTTAGCAACGGTGAAAGGAAAAGATTATCATGTTGGACTGGAACTTGATCTTCGTGGTGAGCGTTATGAAGACGCGTTAATCCAGGTAGAAAAATATATTGACGATGCCCTATTAGCTGGATATCCAAGAGTATCCATTATTCACGGAAAAGGAACCGGTGCACTCAGACAAGGAGTTCATCAATATTTAAAAAATCATGCTCGAGTAAAAGGTTTTCGCCTTGGCGACGCTGGGGAAGGCGGAAGCGGAGTGACTGTCGTGGAATTAAAATAGGTAAAAGGGGAACTAAACGATGAATCCATTTTGGGAAAATGAGTTTATCCAAACCGCAGGATATTATAGTGTAGTTATTTTATGTATGATTATCTTTTTGGCGATTTTTGAACTTGTCACCAAATATCGGAACTGGGAAGAAATTAAAAAAGGAAATATGGCGGTAGCCATGGCTACGGGTGGAAAAATTTTTGGCATTGCCAATATTTTTCGTCACTCCATTCAACAACACGATACCCTCTTTACGATGATTATGTGGGGAGTTTTTGGATTTGTTCTTTTATTAATCGGCTACTTTATTTATGAATTTTTAACCCCCAAATTTAAAATTGACGAAGAAATTGAACAGGACAACCGAGCGGTCGGGTTCATTTCAATGGTCATTTCCATTGGCCTATCTTACGTCATCGGAGCAGGAATATCATAAGGGGAGAACATAATGGAAAAATTAGCAAAAATTCTACTTGTATTGTGCGGATGCTTTTTTCTAATTGGTGTCATTTACTTAATATTTTTTGCATAGGTCAGCTTGCGAGAGCAAGCTGATTTTTTTATAGAAAGGCTCTACCCTGAAATAACTGTGGATAACTTTTGCTGTTATTTCATTTATCGATGTGCCAATTTTTATTGGCATGGTTGTCTGTTAAACGATACTGTTGATATTTATACATTACGCTTGTGGCAGACGCTTTCCGCGGGTAAGCAGCAAGCCGCTTCCCTCGCTACGCTCAAGTATGGGTCTTGCCTGTTTTGCTGTTCCCGCTGGTTCGCCGCCTTTCGCTTCAGTGAACAACTTGCTAAAAATCAACAATGAAATATAACATAGCCTATGGAAAAAATAACCCCTCACTGATTTAAATTGTATCGATGGTTTGGATATAATATAATTATGTTAAGAATATAAAAATTCTGAAAAAAGGAGGGGCCATATGGAAAGAAGACCTTGGTTACAGCATTATCCACCGGAGATACCTGCATCATTAGAATACGAAAATATTCCTTTACAAACTTTTTTAACAAGGGCAGCTGAACAATTTCCGCATCATGTTGCGATCCACTTTTTAGGAAAGGAATTAACGTATCATGAAGTGTATAATTCCGCTTTAAAACTGGCGAATTACTTAAAAAAGCTTGGTGTTGAAAAAGGTGACCGTGTAGCGATTATGCTTCCAAACTGTCCGCAGTCGGTGATTAGTTATTACGGTATTTTGTATGCAGGCGGAATTGTTGTGCAAACGAATCCGTTATATACGGAGCGGGAATTAGAATATCAAATGAACGATTCCGGAGCAAAAATAATCATTACACTCGACTTATTATTTCCGCGAGTGGCGAAAGTGATGCAAAGCTCCCCTTTAGAGCATGTAATTGTAACCGCTATCAAAGACTATTTACCATTTCCAAAAAACATCATTTACCCTTTTATACAAAAGAAACAGCAAGGAATATCTGTTCAAGTAGAGCCGAGTGCCCGACATCATCTGTTTGCCCGTATCATGAAAGAAGAAATCTCGCAACCGTTATCAATCTCCATCGATCCAGAAGAAGATTTAGCCCTTCTTCAATACACCGGTGGGACGACCGGATTTCCGAAAGGGGTTATGCTCACCCATAAAAACTTAGTAGCGAATGCGACGATGTGTGCTGCTTGGCTGTATAAGACGAAAAAAGGAAAAGAAGTCATTCTTGGCATCTTGCCATTTTTCCATGTATACGGTATGACGACGGTGCTTATTTTAGCAGTCATGCAAGGAAATAAAATGGTGTTGCTTCCAAAATTTGATGTAAAAACAACGTTAAAAACAATTCAAAAACAACGTCCTACATTGTTCCCGGGGGCCCCAACGATTTACATCGGCTTATTAAACCATCCGGATATCTCGAAATACAACTTATCTTCTATTGAAGCGTGTATTAGCGGTTCAGCCCCATTACCTGTAGAAGTACAGCAAAAATTTGAACAAGTAACCGGTGGAAATTTAGTCGAAGGATATGGATTAACAGAAACCTCTCCTGTAAGCCATGGGAATTTCATTTGGGAGAAAAAACGAAAAAAAGGTAGTATCGGTGTGCCATGGCCGGATACGGATGCTATGGTGATGTCTTTAGAAACAGGAGAACCATTACCTCCAAACGAAATTGGAGAAATTGCAATCAAAGGTCCACAAGTGATGAAAGGGTATTGGAATCGTCCAGAAGAGACGGCGCAAGTGTTAAAAGACGGTTGGTTATTAACTGGTGATCTAGGATATATGGATGAAGACGGATATTTTTATATCGTCGACCGGAAAAAAGACATGATTATTGCAGGTGGCTTTAATATTTATCCACGGGAAGTGGAGGAAGTGTTGTATGAACATCCTTCCATTCAAGAAGTCGTTGTTGTAGGGGTTCCAGACCCGTATCGGGGAGAAACTGTAAAAGCGTATGTCGTTTTAAAAGAAGGAAAAACGGTGTCGGAAGAGGAATTAGATCAATTTGCTCGCAAACATTTAGCTGCTTTTAAAGTACCACGTTTATATGAATTTCGAGACGAATTGCCAAAAACAGCTGTTGGTAAAATTTTACGACGAGCATTGGTAGAAGAAGAGAAAAAGAAAAATGAAGCGAGCGAGCGGCAAGCCTAACTCTTTTTGGTTCCCATTTTGAACGAGTTATTAGATTCTTCTTGACACTCGTACAGATGGGTTTTATCATTAAGATATGAATGAATAATCATTCATTTATTTCAGCAACTGTGGTAGGTGGACATGTTTGAAACGAAATAAACCAAAATACAAGCAAATTATCGATGCAGCCGTTGTTGTCATTGCAGAAAATGGATACCATCAATCGCAAGTGTCAAAAATTGCAAGAAAAGCAGGGGTTGCCGACGGTACGATCTACCTTTATTTTAAAAATAAAGAGGATATTTTAATTTCACTTTTTCGCGAAAAAATGGGGATGTTTATTGAAAAAGTAAATGAAGTTATAGCAGGAAAACAAACTGCAGCGGAGAAGTTATTAGTGATGATTGAAAATCATTTTAAAATTATGTCTGAAGATCGTCACTTAGCCATCGTTACGCAATTAGAGCTTCGACAGTCAAATAAAGATATTCGATTAAAAATTAACGAAGTACTTAAAGGTTATTTAAACGTGGTCGATCGTATTTTAAAAGAGGGAATCGAAAATAATGAATTCCGTCAAGATTTAGATATTCGTCTCGCTCGACAAATGATTTTTGGGACCATCGATGAAACCGTTACCACGTGGGTGATGAATGATCAAAAATATGATTTAACTGCATTAGCACCTGCTGTTCATAAGCTCATTATTTCTGGCTGTGGCGGTTCTTAAGACAAAGAGAAGGGGATGGGAATAGAACATGAGTTATTTAAAAATGACAACTGACGAACATGTTGCGATTATTACGATTTTACGTCCACCTGCAAATGCCCTTTCATCCGAATTAATTCGAGAGCTTTCTAGATTGTTAGATGACATTGAACAAAACGATGATGTTCGTGTCGTTTTATTGCATGGTGAAGGACGCTTTTTTTCAGCCGGAGCAGATATCAAAGAATTTACTGTTATTTCATCTGGGGAAGAGTTTGCTAGAAACGGACAACAAGTATTTGAACGGATGGAAAAATTTTCGAAACCGATTATTGCAGCCATTCACGGAGCTGCACTCGGTGGTGGCCTTGAGTTAGCAATGGCTTGTCATGTTCGATTTGTTAGCGAAAATGCCAAATTAGGCTTACCGGAACTACAATTAGGTATCATTCCAGGGTTTGCAGGGACGCAACGCCTTCCGCGATACGTTGGTTTGGCAAAAGCAGCGGAAATGTTATTTACAAGCGAACCGATTTCTGGAGTGGAAGCGGTTCAATGGGGCTTAGCCAACAAAGCGTTTCAAGAGGAAGAGTTGTTAGATGAAGCGAAAGCGTTTGCGAAAAAGGTTGCTAAGAAAAGCCCAATCTCACTAAAAGCGACGATTGAATTATTAAATTACGCGAAATCCTCTTCTTTTGCTGAAGGGGTTGAAAAAGAAGCCCAATTGTTTGGCGAAGTATTTGGTTCCGAAGATGCGAAGGAAGGCATCCAGGCCTTTTTAGAAAAACGTTCTCCACAATTTAAAGGAAAATAATTTTTTTCACATAAATTTTCTTAATCTTCCAAACGTAAAAAAAGTTTGGATAATATCGAAAATCGGGAGGTTTCGTTATGAACATCTATGTTCTTCTAAAAAGAACGTTTGATACGGAAGAAAAAATCACGATTTCAAATGGAGTAATTGTTGAAGATGGAGCAGAATTCATCATCAACCCTTACGATGAATACGCGGTTGAAGAAGCGATTCAGCTTCGTGACAAACATGGTGGTGAAGTAACAGTTGTGACGGTTGGAAATGAAGAAAGCGAAAAACAACTTCGAACTGCCTTAGCGATGGGGGCTGATAAAGCTGTACTTATTAACATTGAAGATGATGTGGAAGAAAGCGACCAATTTACAACAGCGAAAATTTTATACGAATATTTAAAAGATAAAGAAATCGATTTAATTCTTGCCGGGAATGTGGCGATTGACGGCGGCTCAGGCCAAGTTGGACCACGGGTGGCGGAATTGTTAGGCATTCCATATGTAACGACAATTACAAGCATTGATATTAATGGTAAAGAGGTTTCTATTATTCGGGATGTAGAAGGGGACTCCGAAGTGATTGAAACATCATTGCCACTTCTTGTAACGGCACAACAAGGGTTAAATGAACCTCGTTACCCTTCTCTACCAGGCATTATGAAGGCGAAGAAAAAGCCGCTCGAAGTATTAGAACTAGACGATTTAGATTTAGATGAAGACGATGTAGAAGCGAAAACGAAAACGGTTGAAATATTCTTACCGAAAGCAAAAGAAGCTGGAAAAATTTTAGAAGGTGAATTAGAAGACCAAGTAAAAGAGCTTGTACACCTTCTTCATACAGAAGCAAAAGTGATTTAATCGGGTGAAACTAAAAGCGCAGGAGGTAACACAATGGGAAAGAAAGTGTTAGTGTTAGGAGAGGTACGTGACGGATCATTACGTAACGTTTCATTTGAAGCGATTGCAGCCGCAAAAACGATTGCCGACGATGGAGAAGTTGTCGGCGTATTAATCGGAGATGCGGTTAAGTCATTAGGGCAAGAATTGATTCAATACGGAGCGGACCGGGTCGTTGTTGTCGAAGACGAGAAATTAAAGCAATATACTTCTGACGGATTTTCGCAAGCGGTGATGGCTGTAATTGATCAAGAAAAGCCTGAAGGAATTGTCTTTGGCCACACGGCACTCGGTAAGGATTTGTCTCCGAAGATTGCAAGTAAATTAGGCGTTGGGTTAATTTCAGATGCCGTTGCATTAGAAGTAGTAGACGGTGAAGTTGTTTTCACTCGCCCAATTTATTCCGGAAAAGCGTTCGAGAAAAAAGTAGTGAAAGATGGTCTTATTTTTGCGACGGTTCGTCCAAACAACATTACACCGCTCGAAAAAGACGAATCTCGTAGTGGGGATATCATTTCTATATCAGTGGAGATTAAAGATTTACGGACCATTATTAAAGAAGTTGTACGAAAAACGGCAGAAGGTGTTGATTTATCCGAAGCGAAAGTGATTGTCGCAGGTGGTCGTGGAGTAAAAAGCTCCGAAGGATTTGAGCCATTAAAAGAGCTAGCAAAAGTTTTAGGTGGAGCTGTTGGTGCTTCCCGTGGTGCTTGCGATGCAGACTATTGTGACTACTCGCTACAAATTGGACAAACAGGAAAAGTCGTTACTCCAGATTTGTACATTGCTTGTGGTATTTCAGGTGCAATTCAGCACTTAGCCGGAATGTCCAACTCAAAAGTCATTGTCGCGATTAATAAAGATCCAGAAGCAAACATTTTTAAAGTAGCTGATTACGGAATTGTCGGTGACTTATTTGAAGTTGTTCCGATGCTAACGGAAGAATTTAAAAAATTAAAAGTCGCCTCTTCCTAATTTACAAAGAGGGCTCATAAATGGAGCCCTCTTTTTTTGGGTTCCAAGAATCCGTCATTGTGCATACATAAAAAAATGTAGGGTAAATTACATTCGAGACAAATTGTTAGCATCTTAAGGTAATCAGTGGTATACTTTCCGTAGAATTTTTTAATGTAGGAGGTATTTTATAATGGCAATTGTACATGCGACTGATCAAAGCTTTACAACAGATACAAATCAAGGACTTGTTTTAGTGGACTTTTGGGCTCCATGGTGTGGACCTTGTAAAATGATTTCCCCTGTTCTTGATGAGATTGACGCAGAAATGGGCGATAAAGTAAAAGTCGTAAAAGTGAACGTAGATGAAAACCAAGAAACTGCAGGTAAATTTGGTGTCATGAGCATTCCTACCCTATTCGTAATGAAAGACGGTGAAGTGGTAGACAAAGTGATCGGTTACCAACCGAAAGAAGCATTAGTTGAATTATTAAACAAACATATGTAAGAAAATTAAACCCCCGATTGTTCGGGGGTTAATTTTTGTCTATTCCTTAAAAAAATTGTTTGACATTGAGAATCATTATCGATATAATAATCAAGGGAATGATAATCATTATCAACAACATATGTTATCGATACATAGGAGGCATTCAGTGATGAAAAAACGTGAGTTAAAACGAATTTTTATGAGCTTTATTGCGGCAAGTGCAGTATTAGCCGCTTGTAATGGTGAAGAACCAAGCAAACAAAATGAACCTACTGAACAAACTGAACAAGCTAACGAACATGAGCAAGCGCAGTCAGAAGAATCATTATCCATTGACCAAGAAGTAACGGCTTATAAAGAAATGAAAGCAGAATTAGAGAAAATGAAAGAAGGTCAAGAAGTTGATTGGGATTTTGTTTTAAATACGTACCAATCTGATCTTCAGCCAAATGTGAATGCGATAAATGGTGATCTTGACACAACGATTCAAGCAGCAATTTCTGCAGGAACAAATGGAAAAGTAGATGAAAACATTGCACGTCAATTAATTGATAAAGTGACACAATCTTATTTTTATCAAAAACAAAAAAGCTTACAAAAAGAAGCAGTAGCTCTAACGAATGAACAAAAATTCGAGGAAGCTAAGCATACATTCGAACAAATCAAACATTTAATCAATGAAGTATTTATTCCAACGGCTGAAAAGCGTGATAACTATTATGAATTACAAGGTGAAAGCAGCTTAGTCGAAAACATTCAAAACGGTGTTGCCCTACAAGAAGAAGCATTAGCAAATGAAAACGCGGATGACTTTGCAGTTTATTTACAAATAACGGATAAATCTATTTACAAAAGCTACTATTTAGCAGTTAATTCTTATGCTGAAAAGATTGCTAAAGGTATAGAAGAAGGAACAGACGAAGCAGAGTTAAAAATTATGCAAGCAGAAGCGTACGGATTCTATCAAGCGATTAAAGGTTCCCTTTCTTCTGGAGATGAAGAAGCAGCGATGAAGCTTGATGAATTGTTCTCTTTAGACAAAACTCAACCAAGTACTATTAATGCTGATGAAGTGAATAAACTATTTATCCGTGCAATTTCTGGGAAAGTTAAAGGTTATCACGGTAAAGTACCGGCTGCTCTTGATGAAGGTGTGATAACTGAAGCTCGTGTTGAAGCCCTTGAAGGAAATATGTTCTTAAAAATGTTAGAGATGCCGTTAAAGGACATACTAGGGGAAGAAAAAGCTCAAGAAGCTTTCCAACATGCAGAAGAGTGGTATAAAGCTGTTGAAGCAGGCTCTAAAGAAGAAGCAAACACACATAGCAAAGCCATTTTACAAATCGTAGATGAATTACTTTCTTAATGAAAAAGCCGCGATGTTGCGGCTTTTTTCATATGGAGAAAAGGCCGATAATGTGAGTTTCGGACAAATGTGCTACAATGGGCGAAGAGAACTGAAACAGGACGTGAACGAGCATGAAAGTACTTGTCACCGGAGGAGCAGGATTTATCGGTATGCATGTCGTACAACGACTCCTTCGAAAAGGTGTCGAGATGATTGTCATAGATTGCCTAGATTCTTATTACTCGGAAGAGCGGAAAAAACAACATTTACAGGTGATACGTAGTGTGTCACCGTTTCGTTTTTATCCTACGAATTTATTGAACCGTGAAGAAACTTTTCGTATCGTACAACAAGAGAAGCCAGATGTCGTGATTCACCTAGCTGCATTACCCGGGGTTAGTTATTCATTAAAAGAACCGTTACAATACGTGGACTATGATATCAAAGCAACCATCAACATATTGGAAGCGTCTGGGAAAGTTGGTGTCCGGCATGTAATTTTTTCCTCTTCTTCCTCTGTATATGGAAATTTAGGAGTTGTCGGTCCAAAGAAGGAAGAAGAAGCTAACGGTCACGTGATTTCCCCTTATGCAGCTGCGAAATGGGGAGCCGAATCGTTTTGTCACGTGTACGCGAACTTGTACCAATTTCGATTAACGATCTTACGTTTGTTTACGGTATATGGTCCTTGGGGACGCCCCGACATGGCCATTGCGAAATTTTTAAAGCAAATTCTTTCTGGTGAAAAGATTACATTGTTCGGAACGAGCCAAAAAAGAGATTTCACGTATATTGACGATGTCGTCAATGCTGTGGAAGCTGTGATGGACTATCAAGGAAATGAAACCGTGTTTAATATTGGAAATGGTCAACCGGTATCAATGACGGATGTTGTTCGTTTATTACAAATTCATTTTCCATCGATGATGGTTGAACAAATGGAAAAAAGAGCTGGGGATGTTCAGCAAACGTGGGCGAACATTGAAAAAGCACAACAACATTTGATGTACATGCCAAAAACAACGTTTCAAGAAGGATTGGAGAAGACCATTGAATGGGCTAAAGCAAATATACACTTACTGTAAAAAGCATTGGAAAAAAGGAATCGGGGGACTCATTCTTTTTGTCTTTATTTTTTATATTGTTCCTGACATTCAATGGGACCAGATTAGGGAAGCGATACGGACTGTGTTTCAACACCCCGTTTTTCTTCTAAGTGTTGTATTATTGTACGCATTTTCGTTTTATTTGAAAGCGTGGGCGTGGAAACTATTGCTTCCCGTCCCTGTTTCTTTTTTTACTTGTTTATACGGTTTATGGTATAGCTTGTTTTTCAATCACGTGCTACCAATCAAAGTAGGGGATGTCGTCCGATCGTATCTCCTTTATGAGCGAGAAGAACATGTCTCCTTAAAACAAGCACTTACAACCGTCATTTTTTTACGACTATTAGATTTATTATCGCTCTTTATCCTTGTTGGTGTCGGTATACTCATATTAGCTAAGAAAGTAGGAATCATCGTCTTTCTGATTGGAACAGGGATAGGCATATTGATTTTGCTCTTCTCAAAAAATATAAGAAAGTGGTTGGCAAGGTTTTCAAACTTGAAGATGTTTTGGTCTATTCGACATGCATGGAGCATTTTTGGTCTAACGTTTTTCAGTTGGATTTGTGAAGCGGGAATCGCTTTCTTTTCTATTTTTCTCGTATTGAACGAATGGTATCCTTTTCTATCAATTTGGGTGAATAGTTTTACGATTATCGGTCAATTATTTCAAATCACTCCAGGGGGATTTGGAAATTACGAAACGGTTATGGCCTTTAGTTTGTCCCGTATGGGGATAGGTTGGGAAGACGCCATTACGGTTGGTATCGTTAGTCATAGTATTAAATATGTGTTTTCATTTACAGTCGGTATCTGGGGATGGATTCGCTATCCACTTTCTTGGAAAACGGTCCATCAATGGATTCGAGGGAGGAAAAAGTCATGAAAAAAGCATCGCGTTTTGAAAAAATTGCCGCTCGTTGTTGGAATTTATTAAACGAAGGAAAGCCGTTTACGCCGATTTTTGTAACGGGCGTTATGGTGATTTTTCATTGGAAGGACTTATTCCAATCGGCTGAAATGCTAACCGGATTTCTGCTTACTTTACCTTTATTTGTCATTTATTATTTGTACGATTTTCCGTTATTTTTACGAAATTATCTTTGGATTCCGTTATTTTCGTTTTTAATTATTTGGGGTTATACGAACGTGTCGCTATTACTTTTAGGAATGGCTCTTTATTTTTTCTTTACCGTCTTTTTTTGGGGGACGTTATATTACCACTTACGAATCGGTACTTCGTGGTTAAACTTTACTCGATTTTGGAAGCTTGTGTTGAAAAATAGTGATTCAACGAGTGGAAACGCCCAAGAACAATTACCGAAAATTTTCCTATTACTTTCCGTATGGGACTATGGATATGAGGTCACAGCTCAAGGGGAACCATTATCGTTTGTGGGATTCATCTTTTTTTACGTAGCGATATTACTTTTCGCATGGGTGTTACACCATTATTTATTTGATTGGAAACCGACACCGTATACGTCATTCACGGAAAAGCCAACGGCTATCGATCAACCGAGTGTGCAAACAGAAAAAGTCGTTGTTATTGTGGTCGATGGAATGAGAAAAGATCGATTTGAGGCAGCTCATACTCCGTTTTTAGATCGTTTGAAACAAGAAGGAACCGAATTTACGAATATGGAAACGGTATATCCGGCACGAACGGTCGTCTGCTTTTCATCGATGTTTACAGGGACATATCCATTTGAACACGGCATTCGTTCAAATATGGTATGGAAATTAGGCATCAAAGTGGAAAGCATTTTCGATTCGTTACGAAAAGTCGGAAAAAAAGGGCGGTTACTAGGAATTGCTCATCTAGTGGATGCGATGGGCGAGGATGTGGAAACCGTGACAGCGGTAATGCATAATGATGTCGCGGATAAGAATATTATGAATAGAGCTCGCCAAATAGTTACCGAACAGAATCCTGATCTACTCGTTGTTCAATTAATTGGTACAGATCAAACTGGACATTCACGCGGAGTGTTTTACGATGAGTACTTACAAAAAATTAGTGAGGCAGACGAACTCATTCATGACTTTTATCATTGGTTGAACGAACGGTGGGGGGAAGAAAATATTACGTACATTATTTGCGCTGACCACGGTCAAGCAGATGGCATTGGTGGGCATGGCCATTTAGATGAAGGGGAACGCTATGTTCCGTTTATTATGTACGGACCAAGTATTCGTAAAGGCGTAAAGGTGGATAAAAAGCATAGTTTAGTTTCATTAGCTTCTACCATTTCTTATCTACTTGGCGCGCCGTTTCCTAGCCATGCAAGAGGTCCGGTATTAGTAGAGGCGTTTAAGAGAAAGGATGCAGCAAATGAAGAGGCAAACCGTAATCGTATTTTTACCCGCTTATAATGAAGAACAATCGATTGGGGATGTGATTCGTCGCATCCCTCGTCATATTCATCCGCTTGTGGATGTTAAAGTGTTAGTGATTGATGATGGATCGAAGGACCGAACCGTTGAAGTTGCAAAACAAGCTGGGGCCGACCGAATCGTGCAGTTGGAAACGAATCAAGGGTTAGGAGCTGCAGTTCGCCGTGGGCTGAAGGAGTGTTTATTTATGGGTGGTGACATTGGTGTGATGATTGACGCTGATGGGGAATATCCACCCGAGCAAATCCCTGACATACTTGATCCGATTTTTCGAGGAGAAGCCGATTATGTTATGGGATCCCGCTTTTTAGGGACCATTAAAGGGATGAAGCTCCATCGGCGGGTAGGCAATTATTGCTTTACGTTTTTACAATCGTTGTTGTTACGAACATGGATATACGATGGACAGTCGGGAATGAGAGCGTTTTCTAAGCAAGCGTTACAACATGGAGAAATTATACATGATTATAATTACGCCCAAGTGTTAACATTAAATCTTGTTCGAAAAGGATTTCGTGTAAAAGAAATCCCAATTCACTATCATGTCCGGACTACAGGAGAGTCTTTTATCAAATTTAAGGCGTATATAACGAATGTATTGCCAGCAGTTTGGAAAGAGATGCGCAGAAGGGTGGAAAAGGTACCGATTGATTCAAATGCGCATGTGATAACATTGGACGAAGAAAATTCAGATTTGTCACAGAAAGTACATTGACATCTTCGTTGATAATTATTATCATTATCAATGTAGGAGGATAGGAAAGATGCTAAAACGTTCAATTTTTTATATTTTAATATTAATATTCATTCTCAATCATATACTTCCAAGGTCGGCTTATGCATACTCCTATGGGAATCCAGGGGAAGAACCGATGGCAGAAGCCTATAAAGAGCTTGAAAAATATGTAGAGAATGACGATTGGCAAAGTGTAAAAACCGTTTATGAGACATACAAAAAAGAATTTGATTTATACTTTACGAACACTCAGCCAGACATTGAACAGGCGTTAGAGAAAAAAGATGCCGACCTTCTATTAAAAAGCTGGCAGGCTGCTATGCGCTTAAACATTGAGCGTCGCCTTCATTTTGCTCAAGAACAATTTGACGATTATGGTCAAGCAAAATTATTATTAGCGAAAGCACGTGGTACGTTTACGGTCCTTGAACCGATATTATTAGAACAAGGGAAAGAAGATGTGGTGAACGATATATATGCCGACTTTGATGTCGCTTTAGAAGCGCTTGGAAATCCAGGGCTTTTCGGAATAGGTAGTAAAGAAAGTGACCGGGATACATTTGACGAGCGCGTTAACGAAATTATTGAAACTTTACGACCTTTGTTCCCAATCGTCTCTGAAATGGATGATGATCGTCACTTAACAGAGGAAAACTTAGATTTTCTCAAAGGATTTGGGGAAGAAGGCTCATCGACGTTTTGGGTATATTTTACGGGAATTTTAGTTCTCGTGTTTATCGGTTTAATTGTTTGGAATAAACGACGTCAAAAGTCCTAATGGAACTTGAAAAGGTGGGAAGAATGTATGGACTTTCAAGCGTTTCTCATCACGTTACGTGAATCGTTAGAAGCAATTTTAATTGTGGGACTCATTTTATCTTATTTAACACGTTTAAATGCAGATAGATATAAAAAATGGGTATTTGTCGGAGTCTTTTTAGCATTGCTTACCAGTTTTTTAGTTGCTTTATTGTTTCAAGTCGTGTTCACAGGGTTTGCTAGTTTCGGTTCGGAAATTTATTTAAAAGTGTCCATTATGTTTGCTTCTGTTTTTTTACTCTCTCACATGGTGCTATGGATGAAAAAGCAATCTAAGGGCATAAACACCGAAATGGAGAAAAAAATTAACGCGGCTCTTACCGCAGGTAGTATTTCTGCCATGATTATTCACTCGTACTTAATTGTTGTTCGAGAAGGAGTCGAAACGGTCTTTTTCTTCGCAGCGATTAGCGGTGGAGAAGTAACGAAAGTCTTTCAAAGCTTTGGAGCGTTAAGTGGTTTGTTAATGGCCTTAATTTTAGGATATTTATTTTTCTCCGGTACGATGAGATTTTCATTAAAAACATTCTTTAATGTGACTGGCTTACTCATTATGTTTATTGCGGCTGGATTACTTGTCCAAGGAATTGGTATTTTGCAAGACTTGGGCGTTATGGGATCGTTCTATACAAACGCAGATGGGCGACCGAAACCAGTGTACAACATCATTGAGTTTATGCCAGAGCACGTCCAAGATGAAATGCATTATGAGCGGGATACTGGAAAAGAAGTGCTGATTAGTGGCCAAGTAGGATTATTTATGAGCGCTATGTTTGGCTATAGCCATAACCCATCTTTAGAGCAGTTACTCGCTTATTGGTTATATTTCCTATTTGTTCTTTTATGGATGAAACTCATTAATGATGGTAAAATAAAAAATCCAATGACAGTTCTGGCCAACCTCAAAAAAAATACGAAAGAAAATAATCAAAAAGAAATGAAAAACATTGATTCAATTAATGTTTAAAGCTAGTTCCCTCTTTTCAAAAAGACTCGCAACCTGTTGCGGGTCTTTTCTTCACGAAAAAAATGTTAAAGGATAGATGATCATGCGCACGAATGGTGTCCTATGGTGGGTGGTCACTGGCTTACTTGGTTTTTTATTTTTTTGGCGTCTTCAATATTTAGATCACCTTCCTTCCACATGGGATGAAGTGGATTATACGCTAGGGATCAACGAATATGATGTGCTATCGATGCAACCGCATTTTCCAGGGTATCCGTTTTTTATTCTTGGGGGGATGCTCTTTTCACGTTTGGTAAATACCCCTTCGGAAGGATTAGCACTGTTTAATTGGTTTGTCTTGTTAACAGCGTCCTTTCCGATTTATCGCCTGTCGTGCCATTACCTTCCTCCTTTTCCTTCATTTGTTGTAATGACGGTTACCCAATCTCTCAGCTATAGTTGGATTGTCGCAGCACAGCCGATGTCGGACGGAGCAGCACTTGGCGTCCTTTGGTGGTATATTTACTCCTTGTTACAGGCATACCAATCGACTACTTCGTATCAACGATTGTTACCGATTCTCTTTTTTTCTTTATTAATGGGAATACGCCTATCGTATGCGCCATTTGGTATTGGACTCGTATGGTTATGGATGCAAGATGCCAAGCAAAGAAAAAATGGAATGTTGATGTCTATTAGCCTCTTTATCCTAGGTCAAATGTTGTGGGTTGTTCCAGTGGTGAAAAATGTCGGTGGAATTTATTCCCTCCTCTCGATTGGTAGTAGTTTTATTCACGGCCATTTTAACGAATGGGGCCGCGGGAATCCAACCGAATCGTTGTTATTTGGAGAACGGATGTTTCGCTACTTTATTTCCAATTGGTTATGGGAAGGTTTTTCATCCCACTCAACTTGGCTTCTTATTTTTCATATTGTTGTCATTCTTATTTTTTTAGGTGATTTTTTTCGAAAAGGTCGACGCATCCGAATGCCATTTTTGTTGCTTATCATGATCATCACTTATGGATGTTGGTCTTTTTTTGGACAAAACATCGAAAAAACAAGGCATTTACTTCCGCTTCTTTCGTTAACGTATTGGTGGTTATGTTTGCATATTGTTTCCAAACGTATAATTGGATACATTCTTATCGTTACCTTAATGTTAGGACAAATGTCCGTTGGCGAGTATTGGTTAAACGAGCAAAAACATGAAGTACCACCAGTGGTGCAAGCATATGAATACCTTACGTCTCTTGAAGGTGATATAGTCGTTTATACATGGGAAGAAACGCGTGTGTTTGACTATATGAAGGCGCCATTTCATCATAAAAGGTTACAGTCTTTTAATTCATTTCTGCACGACATAAAAGGTAAAGAAAAAGAAAGGATCATCTTAACGAATAAAGTACTTGAGGGTTTTGTTACCCAAGGTATCGACGTGAATGGTAAAGTAAAGAAGATGAAAGCATTTGAAACTGACCCTATTTTAGACCCTGTATATCATTATATTGTTTTGTACGAATGGGTACCTGGAGGTGAGGACGATGAATGAACGATTAAAGCAGAAGCTAGCCCTTCTTCCTGACCAACCTGGATGTTATTTAATGAAAGATCGGCAAGGGATTATCATCTATGTCGGAAAAGCGAAAGTGTTAAAAAATCGTGTCCGTTCGTACTTTACCGGTAGTCATGATGCAAAAACACAACGGCTCGTCAATGAAATTGAAGACTTTGAATATATCGTTACTTCGTCCGATATTGAGGCTTTAATTTTGGAAATGAACTTAATCAAAAAGTATGATCCTAAATATAACGTTATGTTAAAGGACGATAAAAGCTACCCTTATATTAAATTGACAAATGAAAAACATCCGCGCTTAATAACGACTCGTAAAGTAAAAAAAGATGGAGGAAAATATTTTGGACCTTATCCAAATGCTGGGGCAGCCAACGAAACGAAAAAGCTACTCGACCGCTTGTATCCGTTAAGAAAATGTTCGAATTTACCGGATCGCGTATGTTTGTATTATCATTTGGGGCAATGTTTAGCCCCATGTGTGAAACCGGTCGAGAGTGAGGAATATAAACGTATTACGGATGAAATTACCCGCTTTTTAAATGGTGGTTACAAAGAAATAAAAGAGCAGCTACAACAAAAAATGTACGAAGCATCGGAGCAATTGGAATTTGAGCGGGCGAAAGAATACCGAGACCAAATCGCTCATATTGAAGCGGTGATGGAAAAACAAAAAATAACAATGAATGATTTTACCGATCGCGATGTATTTGGATTTGCCGTTGATAAAGGATGGATGTGTGTCCAAGTCTTTTTTGTTCGTGGGGGAAAACTGATTCAACGGGATGTATCTATGTTTCCGATTTACGATGAACCAGAGGAAGAATTTTTAACGTTTCTCGGGCAATTTTATTCACGTGCCCATCATATCAAACCAAAAGAGATCTTTTTGCCGCAAACTGTGGATGGAGAGCTAGCTAGTAGACTGTTAGATGTAAAAGTTGTCAAACCGAAGCGGGGACAAAAGAAAGAACTCGTTGATTTAGCAACAAAAAACGCTGAAATTTCGTTAAAAGAGAAATTTTCTCTAATTGAACGGGATGAAGAGCGAACCATTAAAGCAGTAGAACGGCTCGGAGAACAGTTAAACATCTATACACCCCATCGCATCGAGGCGTTTGATAATTCTAACATTCAAGGTACGGATGCCGTATCAGCGATGGTCGTATTTATTGATGGACGTCCAGCGAAAAAAGAATATCGGAAATATAAAATTAAAACGGTAAAAGGACCAGATGATTATGATTCGATGCGCGAAGTGATTCGTAGAAGGTATCAGCGTGTATTAAAAGAGGGACTTCCTTTACCCGACTTAATCGTCATCGATGGAGGAAAAGGACAGGTAGAAGCGGCCCGGGATGTGTTGACGAACGAATTAAATTTATCCATTCCGGTGGCTGGACTAGTAAAAGATGAGAAGCATCGTACATCTGACGTCATTTTCGGAGAACCGCTAGAAGTTGTCCCATTAGATCGAAACAGTCAAGAATTTTATTTATTGCAGCGTATTCAAGACGAGGTTCATCGATTTGCGATTTCCTTTCACCGACAGCTGCGTGGAAAAACGTCGTTTCAATCCAAATTAGATGAAATCCCTGGAATAGGATCAAAGCGGAAAAAACTGTTATTACGTCACTTCGGCTCACTGAAAAAAATGAAGGAAGCTACCGTAGAAGATTTTGTACAAATTGGTATTCCTCATAACGTAGCAAAAAACCTATTTGATGAACTTCAAAAAATGAATTGATTAAATATTTTTTTATGTGTTATAATGATGAAAATTTTATAAAGGGAACAGTGAAGATAGAGGTGCGAACTTCAAGAGTAGAAGCATGGAGAAGAATGAGCTTCGAGGAAATGCTTTGAAAGGGGAGTTCGCCGAAGTGGAAAAAGACTCATTTCTTTTTCTGCTGGTTCTGCGTTTAAGAAATGTAGGACTGTCAAGATGGTATCATCTTGGAGAGCTATCTCACTTGTGTTTTCATTATTATCGTTTTTGTTAGGAAGCACAGGTAGGAGAATAGTTCTCTTACCTGTTTTTGTTTTATTTTAAAGTAAATGAAAGAAGGGATTGTGTATGGGAATCATCGTACAAAAATTTGGTGGTACGTCTGTAGGTTCAACGGAACGAATTCGTCATGTCGCTCAAAGGGTAATTGAAGAGAAGGAACGGGGCAATGACGTTGTCGTCGTAGTGTCAGCGATGGGAAAAACAACCGATCAATTAGTTTCCTTAGCTAAGGAAATTAGTACATATCCAAATAAGCGAGAATTGGATATGCTCCTTTCAACAGGTGAACAAGTAACCATTGCTTTGTTAACGATGGCTCTTCATGAGTTAGGGTACAAAGCCGTTTCGTATACCGGTTGGCAAGCAGGAATTCAAACGGAAGCGGTTCACGGAAACGCAAGAATTACTCATATTACAACAGAACCCATCCTCAACGCCTTGAATGAAGGAAATATTGTCGTCGTTGCTGGATTTCAAGGTATCACTTCTGAAGGGGCGATTACGACATTAGGTCGGGGAGGTTCGGATACGACTGCTGTTGCCTTAGCCGCTAGTTTATCTGCTGAACGATGCGATATTTACACCGACGTAACGGGAGTATATACATCTGATCCAAGGTATGTGAAAGCAGCTCGCCAGTTAAAAGCGATATCTTATGACGAAATGTTAGAGCTGGCGAATTTAGGAGCAGGGGTTCTTCATCCACGAGCCGTCGAGTTTGCGAAAAATTATCGTGTACCATTGACGGTTCGCTCAAGTATGGAACAAGTTGACGGAACATATATCGAGGAGGTAAATACGATGGAATCGAATTTAATTGTACGTGGAGTAGCTTTTGAAAAAGAAATTACAAGAATAACCGTTCATGGACTAACGAACCAAATAACCTCTCTTTCATCCATTTTTACAACATTGGCCAATCACCATATCAATGTCGACATCATTATTCAAGTGCAAACGGATGAAAATACAACGAACCTTTCTTTCTCAGTAAAAGACGAAGACGTGAGAGAAACGTTGGCAGTATTGAATGAACATCAATCTTCATTAGGATTTGAAAAAATGGAAGCGGAAAGTGGATTAGCGAAAGTATCTATTGTCGGTTCAGGAATGATTTCTAACCCTGGTGTAGCCGCCAAAATGTTTGATGTTTTAGCCCAAAACGGCATTCAAATTAAAATGGTTTCGACATCTGAAATAAAAGTTTCCGTCGTAGTAGATCAGAAGGAAATGATACGTGCAGCCGAGATTTTACATGAAGCATTCGGTCTGGATAAAGTAGAAGAAACAATAGCCGCTTTATAACAAAGAAAGCTGACATCCTCGCTTAAAAGCGGTGGAATGTCAGCTCCTTAACGATACTCAATCATCCGTTACATCTTTTCGGTCCCAACGAACGGTAAAACGGACTTTTTGCTTACTCAATAATTTTTCTTCAAAGGTTTCAGCAATGGCTTTTTTTTGCGATTGAATTTGTTGGGCGAGAAATCCAGCTTCAATTTTAAAACTGTTTTCTTTGTTGATTTCTAAACGACGTTTGACAATAGACCCGGATAGCTCAAATAATAACTCATCTTTTTTTTCATAAATAATGGACAACTGTCCCCAGCCGGCTTCTTCAAAAAACGTTACTATTTCTTCAATGGACGTTAATGGAAACTTTCGAGCGATATTTTTGCCAGCCCAATATAAAATGCCGTCAGCTTCTTGTCCTAATAAATCTGGTAAAACAAAATCTCTTATTAATTCATAACCAAAAACAGGTAATTGTTCTTCATGGATGTGTTTCATTTCATTTGAGCTCATTCAATGTTTCCCCTCTTTCTATCCTAATAAATTATAAACGGTTTTGCTAGTTTATGATAGTGGGAAGTAAATGATTAAGTTCATACATTATTTGACAATAGTTAAATGAAAATGGTTTGTAATTTAAAAAAATTTGAAAATATAGTCGAATTCATGTATACGTTTTCTTGACGCTTCCAACTGATGGGAGTAAAATGAACATGTCACATTATTGTTAAAAAATTTGAAACGGTGCAACTGGAGGAAAGGAGCAGTCGTTGCCAGTTTCATCTTAAGGGGGGTAATTCATGGCTGGAAATCGTGAATTTTACAATCGTAGGTTGCATTCATTGCTAGGTGTAATTCCAGTAGGGGTGTTTTTAACGCAACACTTAGTAGTGAACCACTTTGCTACGCGTGGTGAAGAAGCTTTTAACGAAGCTGCTCATTTCATGGAAAGTCTTCCATTTCGCTATGCATTAGAAATTTTCGTTATTTTCTTACCACTTTTATATCATGCGGTCTATGGTTTATACATTGCCTTTACCGCAAAAAACAATATCGGTAATTACGGATTTTTCCGTAACTGGATGTTCTTCTTACAACGTATTACAGGCGTTATTACATTAATTTTTGTTACATGGCACGTTTGGGAGACTCGCGTAGCAGCAGCGTTTGGACAAGATGTAAACTTTGAAATGATGGAAAACATTTTATCGACCCCAGGGATGATAGCATTTTATGTAGTTGGAGTTGTTTCAACTGTTTTCCATTTTGCAAATGGATTATGGTCATTCTTAGTTAGCTGGGGAATCACTATTTCTCCTCGTTCCCAAATGATTGCTACATATGTTACATTAGGTATTTTCATAGCTTTATCTTGGGTAGGAATTCGCGCTATCTTCGCATTTGTATGATAGATTATCGGTTTTGATGCAATTCGGACTTTCGTTGGAAAAGGAGTGAGTCACGGATGAAAAAAGGCAAAGTCATCGTCGTCGGTGGCGGATTAGCTGGCTTGATGGCAACAATTAAAATTGCAGAAACAGGAACGCCGGTCGAGTTGTTCTCATTAGTACCTGTAAAGCGTTCTCACTCTGTATGTGCACAAGGTGGAATTAACGGTGCAGTGAACACAAAAGGGGAAGGAGACTCTCCTTGGGAGCACTTTGACGATACCGTATACGGTGGGGATTTCTTAGCAAACCAACCTCCAGTAAAAGCAATGTGTGAAGCAGCCCCTGGTATCATTCATCTATTAGACCGTATGGGAGTTATGTTTAACCGTACTCCAGAAGGATTGCTCGATTTCCGTCGCTTCGGAGGTACCCAACACCACCGGACGGCGTATGCTGGGGCAACAACAGGTCAACAGCTTCTTTACGCACTAGATGAACAAGTTCGTCGTCATGAAGTGGCTGGTCTTGTTACAAAGTATGAAGGGTGGGAATTTTTAGGCGTTGTTCTTGATGACGCTGGAGTTACTCGTGGTATTGTTGCGCAAAACTTAACCAATATGGAAATTCATTCGTTCCCAGCTGATGCGGTTATTATGGCGACTGGTGGACCTGGTATTATTTTCGGTAAATCAACGAATTCGGTTATTAATACTGGTTCAGCAGCTTCTATTGTATATCAGCAAGGAGCGTACTACGCTAACGGTGAGTTTATCCAAATTCACCCAACAGCCATTCCAGGGGACGACAAACTTCGTCTCATGAGTGAGTCTGCTCGTGGTGAAGGTGGTCGTGTTTGGACATACAAAGACGGAAAGCCATGGTATTTCTTAGAGGAAAAATATCCTGCTTACGGAAACCTCGTACCGCGTGATATTGCGACACGTGAAATTTTCCATGTATGTGTAGACTTAAAGCTGGGTATTAACGGGGAAAACATGGTTTATCTTGACCTATCCCATAAAGATCCAAAAGAATTAGATGTTAAGCTTGGTGGAATTATTGAAATTTATGAAAAGTTTATGGGGGATGACCCACGAAAAGTGCCGATGAAAATCTTCCCAGCTGTTCATTATTCAATGGGTGGATTATGGGTTGACTACGATCAACAAACGAATATTCCAGGATTGTTCGCAGCCGGTGAATGTGATTATTCACAACATGGAGCTAACCGTCTAGGAGCAAACTCCTTACTTTCTGCCATTTACGGTGGTATGGTCGCTGGACCGAAAGCTGTAGAGTATATTCGTGGTCTTGAGAAAAGTGCAGATGCTATGCCTTCTTCTCTATATGATACGTATCGTAAACATGAAGAAGAAAAATGGAACCAAGTTCTTTCATTAGATGGTAACGAAAATGCTTACTTGTTACATAAAGAGCTTGGTGAATGGATGACAGATAACGTAACGGTTGTTCGTTACAATGACAAACTATTAAAAACGGATGAAAAAATTCAAGAATTAATGGAGCGTTGGGAAAACATCAACATCAACGACACTGCAAAATGGAGTAACCAAGGTGCTACGTTTACACGTCAATTAAAGAATATGCTTCATTTAGCACGTGTAATTACAATTGGTGCTTACAATCGTAATGAAAGTCGTGGTGCTCATTATAAACCAGAATTCCCTGACAGAAACGACGAGGAATGGTTAAAAACAACAATGGCTAAGTTCAACCCAGAGAAAAACGCACCAGAATTCCATTACGAAGATGTTGACGTTTCACTCATTCCTCCTCGGAAACGTGACTATACTAAAAAGAAAGGGGAAAAGTAATGATGAGTGAGAAAAAGACTGTCCGTTTTATCATTACTCGTCAAGACAATCCGGACTCAGCCCCTTATGAAGAGGAGTTTGAAATTCCTTATCGTCCTAATATGAATGTTATTTCCGCATTAATGGAGATTCGCAGAAATCCAGTTAATGCGAAAGGGGAAAAAACAACACCAGTCACATGGGATATGAACTGTTTAGAAGAAGTTTGTGGTGCATGTTCCATGGTCATTAATGGGAAGCCAAGACAATCTTGTACAGCGCTTGTTGATCAATTAGAGCAACCAATTCGTTTAGAACCAATGCGTACGTTTCCGGTGATTCGTGATTTGCAAGTAGATCGTAGTCGAATGTTTGATTCGTTAAAGAAAGTAAAAGCATGGATTCCAATCGACGGTACGTACGACTTAGGACCAGGTCCGCGTATGCCAGAGAAAAAACGTCAATGGGCGTACGAATTATCTAAATGCATGACCTGTGGGGTATGTTTAGAAGCTTGTCCAAACGTAAACAGTAAATCCAACTTTATTGGACCAGCCCCTCTTTCGCAAGTTCGTTTATTCAATGCGCATCCAACTGGTGCAATGAATAAAGATGAACGCTTGGAAGCAATTATGGGTGATGGCGGTCTAGCAAACTGCGGTAACTCACAAAACTGCGTGCAATCATGTCCAAAAGGAATTCCATTAACGACTTCGATTGCTGCACTGAACCGCGAAACGACGTTCCATATGTTCCGTAAATTTTTCGGAAGCGATTATACCGTGTAAAAAAGAGCCGGGAGTATTCTCGGTTCTTTTTTTGTTTGTTCGATGCGTTAAATGAACCAAGTGCCAAATGCTTTTGTTGTTAAAAATAGTACCTTTTTTGATAAAAAGAGGATATAATAATAAGAAAAGAATGAATATTCATTCATTTTGGAGGGAGTCTATGAAACAAATTTCGTACATTCCTAACTTTGAAGAATGGAGAAAAGAATTTCAATTTTTTCATCGTGTCAAAGTTCGCTTCTCGGAAACAGATTTGTTTGGTCATTTAAATAACACCGTCCCGTTTGTTTATTTTGAAGACGCACGTATCGAGTTTTTTAAGCATCTTGGCTTTTTGAATCGTTGGTTAGACCCCGATATTGAAGAAATGCCTGTCGTTGCCGACCTACAATGCGATTTTCACAGACAAGTGTATTTTGATGAACAGTTGCGCATTTATGTAAAAGTCGCTAAGGTAGGTACCTCATCAATTGATCTACATTATTTAGGGACAAAAGAAGATGGAACGGTTTGTTTTACTGGAAGGGGAACGATTGTTCAAATTTCACGACGTACAGGGAAGAGCGTCCCTTTAACTGCTAAAGAAAAAGAAAAATTTTTTCATGTAAATTCTGTCTCAGTGAAATAGGGAATTAGCACAATTTAAAGAAAAACCCTCAAATCGCCTTTACAGTAGTAACTTTCATTGCAAAGTTTTCATATGATAACGTGACGAAGACAATACCCATCCCGCGGTTCAAAGCTGTCGAAGGCAAGGAGGGTTATAATAGTTGAAGGACAATGAATACGCACACAAACCTTTACTAACAAAGAGAGAGAAAGAAGTTTTCGAACTGTTAGTTCAAGATAAAACGACTAAGGAAATAGCCAGTGAGTTGTTCATTAGCGAAAAAACGGTTCGGAATCATATTTCAAATGCAATGCAAAAGCTTGGGGTCAAGGGACGTTCACAAGCTGTCGTGGAACTTCTCCGTATGGGAGAATTAAAATTATAACATAAGCCGGCTTCTACTTTTTGGGAGCCGGTTTTGTTATTTAACATATTTTACGCAACTATTCTTGAAATTTTGTTCAAAAAAAGAGAAAATGACAAGTAGAAAGTTGGAGAGAAGGATGATATAGGAGTTGTTCGATGGTGGTAGAGCATAATCATGAGGTAGTAGCTGATATTGAAAAAGATTTACGCTACATAGCAGGGATTATTAAACAAAAGGGAAGAGAAATTTTAAGTCATTATAAAATTACACCACCCCAATTTGTGGCACTACAATGGCTTTTTGAAGAAGGAGATATGACAATTGGTGAATTATCCAATAAAATGTATTTAGCGTTCAGTACAACGACGGATTTAATCGATCGTATGGAAAAAAATGCATTAGTTAAACGGGTAAAAGATGAGAACGATCGTCGTGTTGTACGTATTCACCTTCTTGATGAAGGAGCAAGAATTATCGATGAAGTGATTAAAAAGCGACAAGGTTATTTAGCCGATATATTGAAGCATTTTTCTGAAGATCAAGTGACAAGTTTAAAAGAAAATTTAAGTAAACTACATCAAGAAATGAGAGAAGAATGAGGCGAGATGCTTGAAACAACCAATAGGAATTATTGATTCAGGTGTTGGCGGATTAACTGTCGCCAAAGAAGTGATGCGTCAATTACCAAACGAATCTATATTGTACGTGGGAGATACGGCAAGGTGTCCATACGGTCCACGCCCCGTACATGAAGTACAACGTTTTACTTGGCAAATGACCAATTACTTATTATCCAAGCAAATTAAAATGTTAATTATTGCTTGTAATACCGCTACAGCGGTTACCTTACACGAAATACGTTCCCGATTAACGATTCCAGTCATTGGTGTCATTCATCCCGGAGCGAGAACGGCTCTTAAAACAACGAAAAATGGTCATATAGGCGTCATCGGGACGGTAGGGACCATTCGGAGTAAGGCGTACGTACACGCGTTAAAAGAAATAAACAGAAATGTAAAAATCGTTTCGCTTCCTTGTCCAAAATTTGTTCCGCTAGTCGAAAGCGGTGAATATCAAGGTTCGATAGCTAAGAAAATTGTTGCAGAAACGTTAATGCCTTTAAAAGGAAGCTCCATTGATACGTTAATTTTAGGGTGTACTCACTACCCTTTACTGGGCCCATTAATCTCAAATTATATGGGACCGAACGTTAGTGTGATTAGCTCAGGGGAAGAAACCGCACGTGAAGCAAGTACGATTTTATCGTACCATGGCATGTTGAACGAAAGTGATGAACCACCAACGTACCAATTTTTTACCACAGGGTCAGCCCCTTTGTTTGCAAAGATTGCTACTGATTGGTTACACATTAACAATATTGATGTTACGACCATTCATTTAGGAAAGGATATCCGATCCTAAATGGATGGTTTTTTGTTTTTATCGTAATTGTCTTTTTTCGGTCTAATTTAATAAAAGGCTCGTATACATGTAGTACAAACAGTCTTAGGAGGGATGAGTATGTCCAAACAAGTGTCAACAATCATCCTAGTGCTTCTATTTTCATTAGTGGCATCAGGTTGTGGATTGTTCGGGGACCAAGAAAGTTTAGATCCACCACAGGACGTTTCCTATCTAGAAGAAGTCGATGAATTAGAATCATTAGATGAAGAAAGCAAAGCAAACGAAACAACCGAAGAAGAAACGTCGGCTACCGAAACGGTAATGACTGAACTATATTTGATTAATGAAGAAGGATTAGTCGTAGCTCAGACGCTTCCGTTACCCAAAACAGAAGGAGTGGCCGCCCAAGCGCTCGAATATTTAGTCGATGATGGACCTGTCATGAATATTTTACCAAATGGATTCCGTCCAGTATTACCTGCAGGGACTGAAATGAGTGTCGACGTTAAAGATGGAGTAGCAATTGTTGATTTTTCAAAAGAATTTCTGAACTATCATCCAGACGATGAAAAGCGAATTTTGCAGGCGATTACATGGACGTTAACCCAGTTTGATTCCATTGATAAAATTGAACTTCGGGTGAATGGCCAACCATTATCGGAAATGCCAGTGAATGGAACACCGATTTCTGAAGAAGGATTGAGCCGAAAAGACGGGATCAATTTAGATATTTCCGGTATTGTTGATATTACGAATACCAATCCGATTACTGTTTATTACCTTGCCCAAAATGGGGATCAATTCTATTATGTTCCTGTGACGAAACGAGTGGAGAGTGGAAAAGGTCACCTTGTAGAAGCAGTTGTTAAAGAACTAGTGAATGGGCCGCCGTTAACGACGAATTTGGTGACAATGTTTTTGCCTGATGTAAAGTTGGTGGAACAACCACAAATTCAAGATGGCACAGTAACGTTAAACTTCAATGAAGCGTTATTTGGTGGATTTGGTGAGCAAATCGTTTCTGAGCAATTACTCCATTCTCTTGTTCTTTCATTAACAGAAATCGAAGGAATTGAAAGTGTTGTTGTCACGGTGAATGGACAAGGGGATTTACTGACGGAAACAGGTAAATCGCTATCCGAACCTGTCAGCCGACCAGACACGGTCAATACCATTGGTCTTTAATTGATGATGACCTTAAAAAACGGGGACTTTTTCGAGTAAACTTTTGAAAAAGCGCTTAAGAAATTCATTTTTTTGATATACTATAATAGGGTGAAAAGAGGTTGGCCAATAGCCACCTCTTATTTCTTGTTAAATGAAGGAGGATTTTGTTCGTGCGTGTTGATGGTAGACAAACATTGGAATTACGACCGATACATATACAAGCCGATTTTTTAAAACATCCAGAAGGAAGTGTACTTATTACGGTTGGAGATACAAAAGTGATTTGTACAGCGAGTATTGATGACCGAGTGCCACCATTTATGCGTGGGGAAGGAAAAGGCTGGATTACGGCTGAATATTCCATGTTACCAAGAGCAACAGAGCAACGAAATGTTCGGGAATCTTCCAAAGGAAAAGTGTCCGGACGGACGATGGAGATTCAGCGCCTTATTGGTCGAGCGTTACGGGCGGTAGTTGATTTAGAAGCGATTGGTGAACGGACAGTTTGGATTGATTGTGATGTCATCCAAGCAGATGGCGGAACAAGAACGGCTTCGATTACAGGAGCATTCGTAGCCATGACGATGGCTCTTCATAAGCTACAAGAAGAAAAAGAATTAGAGAAATTTCCGATTAAGGACTATTTAGCCGCTACTAGTGTAGGGGTGTTAAAGGAATTAGGAGTCGTTTTAGACTTAAATTACGAAGAAGATAGTCAAGCAGAAGTAGATATGAATATCATAATGACGGGTGCAGGCGAATTTGTTGAATTACAAGGTACAGGCGAAGAAGCTACGTTTACGTTTGCTCAACTACAGCAAATGTTAGACGCCGCTCAACAAGGGATTAGCCAACTAATTCAAATTCAAAAAGAAACATTAGGAGACATTGCGGTAAAAATTGAGGAGAACAAAGCTAAGGAAGTGGAATAATCGTGGAAAAAGTCATTATTGCCACAGCCAATCGGGGGAAGGCCAAAGAATTTGAACAAATGTTCCAAGCGTATGGAATCGATATACTTACTTTATTAGATTTAGAAGAACCGATTGATATTCAGGAAACAGGGACGACGTTTGAAGAAAATGCGCTCATAAAAGCGAGGGAAGTAGCCACTCGCTTAAACATGCCGGTCATTGCGGATGATTCTGGACTTGAAGTGGATGCGTTGGACGGAAGACCTGGTGTTTACTCCGCAAGATATGCTGGAGAACAAAAAGACGATCAAGCAAACATTGAAAAAGTACTAAGGGAACTAAAAGGTGTGCCGTTTGAACAGCGGACCGCTCGCTTTCGTTGTGCACTAGCCGTAGTTTTTCCTTCAGGAGAAGAATTTACCGTCCATGGCACTTGTGAAGGATATATTACGGAGCAACCTAAGGGTACAAACGGCTTCGGCTATGATCCAATTTTTTATGTACCTGAAAAACAATGTACTATGGCTGAACTTCCATCAGAAATAAAAAATAAAATAAGCCATCGTGCGCATGCGTTACAGCAATTTAAAAAGCGAATGGACAAATGGTTTGGGGGAAAAGGCGAATGAAGGTTATTGTCGTCAGTGATAGTCATGGCTCAACAGAAACATTAACCGAAATTGCCGAACGGTATCAAAACGAAGTGGACGTCATGTTCCACTGTGGGGATTCTGAACTTTCAAAGGAGCATCCAGCGATTTCCCCATTCATTACAGTGAGAGGAAATTGTGATTTCGAAACAAGCTTTCCGAATGAGTTGATACATTCTATTAACGGGTGTAAATTTTTAGTAACTCATGGTCATCTTTATCAAATAAAGACGACGTTAATGAAGCTTTATTATCAAGCACAAGAACAAGGAGCTCACATTGTCTTATTTGGTCATTCGCATCAGTTAGGGGTTGAAAAAATTGGAAATCACATCTTTTTAAACCCTGGGAGCATTCTTCTTCCGAGAGGTCGAAAAGAAAGAACGTATGCGTTGATCGAAGGTGATCAAAACACGTTAACCATTCGCTTTTTCACCGATGATCACGAAGAACTAGGTGAGCTAAAAAGAAAATTTTCTTTAACATAAAGGAGGGAGCAGCTTCCCTCCTAAAATGATAAAAAATATATTGACGTTATGAAACAGAATTCATATAATAAATAATGTCTTGAACAATAAAAACTGTGTCCCAGTAGCTCAGCTGGATAGAGCAACGGCCTTCTAAGCCGTCGGTCGGGAGTTCGAATCTCTCCTGGGACGCCAGTTTAAAAAGCGCTATGTGACCAGTAAATCATTGCTGATTTACGGTGACGTAGCGTTTTTTATTTTGATTCCAATCGGTTAGTGAAATTTGAGAAAAATTAGAAAATACCAATTGATTTTTCAGAATAATTTGACTAAAATAAAAATATCGTTTATGTGAAATCGGTTTCATAGATAAGGAGAAATCGTGATCAGTTTTTCTCCTTTATATATGAAATCGATCTTACAAAAAACAATTGGGGGGATTGATGTGAGAAAATTTTTACCATTACTCGTCGTTTTTCTTCTTATGTTAGGTGCATGTAGTTCAACAACAAATCAAACAGATGAACAAACTTCACCGTCGAACACGAACGAAAATGAAGAAACAACTCAAAACGAGACAAATGAACAAGAAAAAGTAACGATTGTCTATGCACGTGGAAAAGATGCGACAAAAGCGACAGAAAAAATTATTGAAGCGTTTGAACAGAAGTTTCCTCATATTGAGGTTGAATTCCGAGAAATGCCTTCAGATACCGGTGCACAGCATGATGCTTATGTAACGATGTTAAATGCCCAATCAGACGAAATTGATGTGATGGATTTAGATGTAATTTGGCCAGCTGAATTTGCCCAAGCTGGTTATGTTCAACCACTTGACGTGTTTATTCAACGGGACGGAATTGACTTAAGCGAATATAACCAAGGGGCTTTAAGCGCAGCGAACTTTAATGGAAAACAATGGGCGATGCCTAAATTTATCGATGCGGGTCTATTATTCTATCGAAAAGACATTATTTCTGAAGATGAAGTGCCTAAAACATGGGATGAACTCATTGAAGCGGCGAAAAAATATCAAGGAGCAGAAGGAACGAAATTCGGTTACTTACTTCAAGCGAAACAATATGAAGGGTTAGTATGTAACGCTGTTGAATTCATCGCCTCTTATGGTGGTCAAATTATTAACGAAAAAGGTGAGGTAGTCGTCAATAGTCCAGAAACGATTAAAGGTCTTCAAAAATTAGTTGAAATTGCTAATTCTTCGTTTGTGCCTGATAATATTACAACTTTTACGGAGCCTGAATCACATACTGCTTTTATTGAAGGACAATCTCCGTTTATCCGTAACTGGCCATATCAATATGCTTTAGCAAACGATCCAGAACAATCAAAAATTGTAGATAAAGTTGGCGTAGCTCCCCTTCCTGCAGGAGACGCAGGATCAGCAGCGGCTCTTGGTGGATGGATGACCGCCATTAGCAAATTTTCCAAACATAAAGAAGAAGCTTGGGAATTTGTAAAATTCATGACTGGTCCTGAAGGTCAAAAAATTTCTGCTATCTACGGTGGATTAGCACCAACACTACCTAAACTATTCGAAGACGAAGAAATTTTAGAAGCGAATCCATTCTTTGCTAATGAGGGATTTGTTCAAGGGTTAAACGCAGCTGTTTCTCGTCCGGTGGCACCAAACTATCCGGAAATCTCTGATATTATTCAACGTCACGTTTCCATGGCGATTGCCGGACAAGAAACGGTGGAAGAAGCCGTACAAAATATGGAGAAAGAGATGAAAGAAAAATTGGAACTATAATCCGTTCCTCTTTATAGTCGCCAATTCCTTAGAAACATCCAATAGCATCAGGCTATTGGATGTTTCCACTAATGAAAGGAATGATCTAGGTGGTAAATAGTAAACGCTCTGAAAAGATATTTGCTTATTTACTTGTTGCTCCTTCTTTGTTACTCATCTTTCTGATCGCCATATGGCCTGTTATTCAATCGTTTTACTTTAGTCTTTTTGATCTCCGTTTAAACGATCCAACGAAATCAAGCATTCATTGGAATCATTCACTTGATCTCGAACAATATTTATCAAGTTACCCCTTTTTAATTTCGGCTCTTGACAATGAAATTAAGCAAGCAAGTGGTGAAACAAAATCATTACTTGAAGATGTACAACAACACTTACAAGATGTGGATCAAAAGATTCAAGAAGATCAAAAAGCAAAGGAAATGTATGACCGGGTGTATGATAAGGTGTTTAATTTGGAACCTGTACCAGAGGAAGAGCGGTTTATAACAATAGAAAAAGAGATAGCCATAGAATTTGATCAAGCGGTTCAACAAATACAGGAAAAGCTTCTCCCATTAGAGGGAAAAGAAATACTTCTTCAAGAAAAGCGGGTCATAGGATTAGCAACCTCTCTTCAAAATGTCGTAGTGAAGCCAAATTTTATTGGACTCAAACATTATAAAGATAATTTTCAAGACACTCGAATGTGGAAGGCTATTGGGGTCACAACGGTATTTACGGTGATATCGGTGGCAGTGGAGTTAGTCCTTGGACTAGGAATCGCATTGCTTATTAATAAAGCATTTTTTGGAAGAGGACTAGTTCGCGCGAGTATTTTAATTCCATGGGCGATTCCTACGGCTGTTTCCGCTTTAATGTGGCGTTATTTATATGATGGTCAAAATGGAATTGTAGCCAAATACTTTGAGGATATCGGCCTTGTGGAGCGAATGAGTGAGTTGTTAACAACAGGACTAGGAGCGATGTTTGCGGTCATTTTTGCCGACGTTTGGAAGACAACTCCGTATTTGGCGTTATTATTGTTAGCAGGACTACAAACGATACCAAATTCGCTTTATGAAGCGGCATCTATTGATGGGGCAAGTAAGTGGAAGCAGTTTGTCCATATTACGTTACCATTACTTAAACCTAGTATTCTCGTTGCCTTATTGTTCCGTACACTCGATGCGTTTCGAGTATTTGACTTGATTTATGTGTTAACAGGTGGCGGTCCCGCTAACTCAACCGAGACAATCACCATATTGGCGTATAAAGTGATGTTCTCGCAAACGAATTTTGGAGAAGGTTCTGCTTTATCAGTCGTTGTCTTTATTTGTGTCGCTATCATTTCTATTATTTATATTAAATTGTTAGGTGCTGACTTAGTGAGTGACACTGGCAAAAAATAAGAGGTGAAGTCAGGTGAAGAAAAAGGTTGGTCCCTTATTTTATTTATTTCTCATAGCCTTTGTCTTTTTCGTTATGTTTCCGTTTTTATGGATGTTGCTAAGCTCGGTTAAACCTTTAACAGAACTATTTGGCGAAAAAGCATTTAAATGGTTTACAGCACACCCAACACTTAAAAACTATCATTCTGTCTTTTTTAATTATCCGTTTATGAAGTATATGTGGAATAGCTTCGTCGTCTCTTCCATCACTACCGTTTATACAGTATTTGTCGCTTCCTTTGCCGCATACGCAATTGCGAGATTACATTTTAAAGGAAAATCAATCATTTTAGGAATTGTACTGTCGGTCTCGATGTTTCCACAAATCGCCACGATTTCTCCTATTTATATGTTTCTTAAAAATATGGGGTTAACGAATAGCTATTTAGGATTAATAATCCCGTATACAACCTTTGCGTTACCGTTATCCATTTGGTTGTTAGTAACGTTTTTTAGAAAAATTCCGAATGATTTAGAAGAAGCAGCGAAAATCGATGGTGCTTCCATGTTCCAAACGTATTGGCGGGTGATTTTACCATTAGCTATACCAGGAGTATTTACGACGGCCATCCTTGTATTTATAGCTGCTTGGAATGAGTTTCTTTTTGCTTTAACGATTAATACGGCGGATGATTATAAAACCGTTCCTGTTGGTATTGCGATGTTCCAAGGTCAGTACACCATACCGTGGGGAGAAATTGCAGCTGCAACAGTAGTAGTAACTGTACCGTTAGTCATCATGGTTCTTTTATTCCAACGTCGAATCGTTTCTGGATTAACTTCCGGTTCGGTAAAAGAATAATATTGTTGACTTCCCAAATGGAATCGTTAAGCAACCGTTGGTAGATCCGAAAGCATTACCAACGGTCCTTTTTCATTGGCTATGTTATATGTCATTGTTGATTATTAACAAGTTATTCACACGGCGGCCGACTCCAGCGGGAACAAGAAGCCGCAAGACCCTGGACCGAGCGTAGTGAGGGAAGCGGCTTGCGGCTTGCCCGTGGAAAGCGTCCGCCACAAGCGTAATGTATAAATATCAACAGTATCGTTTAACAGACTTTTCATTAAATGAATAAAAAAATGAAATTATAAAATACAAGTTGACGAACGAATGATAGTAGCCTATAATAATACATGTTTCAATTGCATGAATTAATTACGTCCCAGTAGCTCAGCTGGATAGAGCAACGGCCTTCTAAGCCGTCGGTCGGGAGTTCGAATCTCTCCTGGGACGCCAGTTGAAACATGAATACTACTTATACATATATTGATGCTTTTCCAAACGGAGAAGCATCTTTTTTTATAACATGAACTGCATTTTGTTTTTCAAAAACGACCATGATACACTATTATTGGATTACACGAAAAGGACGGATATATATGACGAAAGGACGCTCGAAGAACCGTTCAAACAAAATCATTCCCTTTCCAGGGTTAAAAGAGCGACTTCTTCAAATTGGGACGGAAAAGTTAGAGAACAAGGAAGTAGAGGAAGCGATTCGTCTATTAAAGCAAGCGAAGGACATCAAACCAGTTGATGAACAAATACAAATCGCGTATGTAATGGCACTTTTTGAAGGGAAATATTATGAGGAAGCTAAAGCGGAATGTAAAGATTTACTTCACCGTGGAGTGGACGACTACCTTCAAGTTGTAGAGCTTTATTTAATGATTTTAATCCAATTAAATGAATACGAAGAAGTTGTATCTACCATTCACGCTTTATTAGAAGAAGCGGACCTTTCAATGGAGCAACGGACGCATTTTTTTCATCTGTTACAGTTAAGTGAAAAAGTATGGAAGAATCGTCAACCGGATACAATGGTAAAAATTAATTCATTGATGCTTCATCAACAAGACGTCGTTGAACAAACAATGCAAATCGCCCAGTTAAAAGGTCAAAATTTAGAACCATATATCGAACAGTTAGAAAGTATGTTAAAGCAACCAGATGGGCATCCTTGGGTAAAAACGCTTATCTTACTATTATTAAAAGAACATCATTATAAAAAGGAAATGACTGTCACGAAATTTTCGAAAACAAAGCGCGTAATTCCGGTTGAACTTCCGGAATTTACCGAACAAGATTGGCTTCAACCGATTAGAATTGGTATTGAGCAACTGTATGAACATGAAAATCCTACTTTTTGTCAGGAATTATTGGCGATGCTGGAGAGGCATGGTTTTATCATGTTTCCATTTTCTTTATCACCAACCAAACCTGCTATTTGGATTGCTGCTTACGTATGGCTTGGGAATCAACTGTATGGAATCGAACTTTCAATTGAAACCATTACCGAGCAATTTCACATAAATGAATCTGAATTGAAACACGCGATTTCTTTTTTGCAACAACTAGAGGAGTGGATTGAGCCAACAAATTCACCGTCTAACTAGTTGAAAGAACGGTGTTGTATGTTATAATGAAATGGTTGTAATGTGTCTTTACAATTCATTTTCTTACAAATGACAAAGACTTGGCTTTCTTTACTTAGCAAGTCTAGTTACGTGTTTTTACACAAATACTAATTATAGATTGTTGGAGGGAAACGTGGTATGTCAGTTAAATGGGAAAAATTAGAGGAAAACCGTGGCGTTCTTACAGTTGAAGTTGACGCTGAAACGGTAAATAACGGTTTAGATCAAGCGTTCAAAAAGGTAGTTAAACAAGTTTCTATTCCGGGATTCCGTAAAGGGAAAGTTCCTCGTCCAATTTTTGAAAAACGTTTCGGTG
Organism: Bacillus sp. (in: firmicutes); assembly: GCA_017656295.1. Classification (NCBI taxonomy): domain Bacteria; kingdom Bacillati; phylum Bacillota; class Bacilli; order Caryophanales; family Bacillaceae; genus Bacillus; species Bacillus sp. (in: firmicutes). The sequence continues at coordinate 121,072 of JACDOC010000006.1, forward strand.
TAGAAGCTCTATACCAAGATGCATTAGACTTCATTCTTCCAGAAGCATATGCAAAAGCAATCGAAGAAGTCGGCATTGAACCAGTTGATCGTCCAGAAATCGATGTAGAACAAATGGAAAAAGGTAAAGAACTTATTTTCAAAGCAACTGTTACAGTAAAGCCTGAAGTTAAGCTTGGTGAGTACAAAGGGTTAGAAGTTGAAAAAATGGACACAGAAGTAACTGATGAAGATGTAGAAAACGAATTAAAAACAATCCAACAACGTTATGCAGAGCTTGTTGTGAAAGAAGAAGGTACTGCTGAAAACGGCGATACAGTTGTCATTGACTTTGAAGGATTCGTTGATGGCGAAGCGTTTGAAGGCGGTAAAGCGGAAAACTATTCTCTTGAATTAGGTTCAGGTACATTTATTCCTGGATTTGAAGACCAATTAGTTGGTACAAAAGCTGGCGATGAAAAAGACGTTGAAGTAACATTCCCTGAAGAGTATCATGCGGCTGAACTTGCAGGCAAACCAGCGGTATTTAAAGTAAAAGTACATGAAGTAAAAACAAAACAACTTCCAGAATTAGATGATGAATTTGCGAAAGATGTAGATGAGGAAGTAGAAACATTAGCAGAACTGAAAGAAAAAATTAAAAATCGTTTAGTTGAAAGCAAAAAGAACGAAGCAGAACAAACACTACGTGACACACTTGTAGAAAAAGCAACAGAAAATGCAGAAATGAACGTTCCAGAAGTAATGATCGAAAACGAAATCGATCGCATGATGAACGAGTTTGAACAACGCCTGCAAATGCAAGGTATGAACTTAGAACTTTACTTCCAATTCTCTGGGCAAGATAAAGAGGCATTACGTGCACAAATGAAAGAAGATGCAGAAAAACGTGTTCGTACAAGCTTAACGCTTGAAGCGATTGCGAAAGCAGAAAACATTGAAGTAACAGATGCAGAAGTTGAAGAAGAAGTAAACAAAATGGCTGAGCTTTACAACATGTCTGCTGATAGCATTAAGAAAGCTCTTGGTAGCCTAGATGGCTTAAAAGCGGATCTACAAATTCGTAAAGCAGTTGAGTTTCTTGTAGAAAATAGCAAAACTGTTGCATAATATAAGTAACAAGATTTTTCAAACTAACGATTCAATCAATAGTTTCCTTGAACATTCTGATGATCCACAACAACAAGGCGCGAGTTTATTCGTGCCTTGTTTTATAAAATTTACATAAGTTGGACCGATGAGACATAATACATACTTAATCGTTTAATTTCCTTTTCGATATGGAAATATGATAAAATGCATTACATAAATATATCATTATGTTTGCACGTCGTGATTAGCTTCACATTACTTTGATTTTTAAGGGGTGACATTCATTGTTTAAGTTTAACGATGAAAAAGGACAATTAAAATGTTCTTTCTGTGGGAAAACACAAGACCAAGTCCGTAAGCTGGTTGCTGGACCAGGTGTATATATATGTGATGAGTGTATTGAACTTTGTACAGAAATTGTCGAGGAAGAATTAGGAACAGAAGAAGAAGTAGAGTTTAAAGATGTTCCAAAACCTCGCGAAATTCGTGAGATTTTAGATGAGTATGTAATCGGCCAAGATCAAGCGAAAAAGTCGTTAGCAGTGGCTGTTTATAACCATTACAAACGCATAAATTCCAACAGTAAAATTGATGATGTGGAATTAGCCAAAAGTAATATTTGTCTAATCGGACCAACTGGAAGTGGAAAAACGTTATTAGCTCAAACGTTAGCCCGCATTTTAAATGTACCATTCGCTATCGCAGATGCGACATCATTAACAGAAGCTGGTTATGTTGGTGAAGACGTCGAAAATATTTTGTTAAAACTTATTCAAGCAGCTGATTATGACGTGGAAAAAGCTGAGAAAGGGATAATTTACATTGATGAAATCGACAAAATTGCCCGTAAATCTGAAAATCCATCCATTACACGTGATGTATCTGGAGAAGGGGTACAACAAGCGTTACTTAAAATTTTAGAAGGTACGGTCGCTAGTGTTCCACCTCAAGGAGGAAGAAAGCACCCGCACCAAGAATTTATTCAAATCGATACGACGAACATATTATTTATTTGTGGTGGGGCGTTTGATGGTATTGAGCAAATTATTAAACGTCGGTTAGGGCAAAAAGTTATCGGATTTGGCTCCGATCCGAAACAAGGAGAAGTTGAAGAAAAAGAACTTCTTACAAAAGTAGTACCTGAAGACTTATTAAAATTCGGATTAATTCCTGAGTTTATCGGACGTCTTCCGGTAATTGCCAGTCTTGAACAATTAGATGAAGATGCGTTAGTTGAAATTTTAACGAAGCCGAAAAATGCCCTCGTTAAACAATATCAAAAAATGCTCGAATTAGATGGTGTAGAGTTAGAATTCGAAGAGGAGGCGCTCCGTGAGATTGCGAAAAAAGCGATTGAGCGGAAAACGGGTGCTCGTGGATTACGTTCCATTATCGAAAGTGTCATGTTAGATGTCATGTTTGAATTACCGTCCCGTGATGATATTAAAAAATGCATTATTACGAAAGAAACGATTACAGATCAGCATTCACCGAAACTTATTTTGGAAGATGGAACAGTTATTTCTGATACAGAAGAGACAAAAACAAGTGCATAAAACTTTGATATGCCCCTTTCTGTCCTATGAAGCAGAAAGGGTTTTTATTTAATTCGAATATTCCTCCCTACAAAACGTAAAAAATCGTTTATTCCTCCACAGGAAAGGAGATACTAGCAGTAATAAGAAAGATTGACAACGTGGAGGGAAAATGATGGGGTGGACAGGTATTGCTTTAATCATTCAGTTAGTTTTTGGCGTCATCATTGGGTTATACTTTTGGAATTTATTAAAAAACCAACGCATTCAAAAAGTATCCATTGATCGAGAATCGAAAAAGGAAATGGAACAATTACGAAAGATGCGGGCTATTTCCCTTACAGAACCGTTAGCTGAAAAAGTGCGACCAAAAACATTTGAAGATATTGTTGGTCAGAAAGATGGAATCAAATCATTAAAAGCAGCGCTTTGTGGACCTAACCCACAACACGTCATCATTTACGGACCACCAGGTGTAGGTAAAACAGCAGCTGCTCGCCTTGTGTTAGAAGAAGCGAAAAAAAATCCGAAATCACCTTTTCGACCTTCGTCAGTATTTGTTGAATTGGACGCAACTACTGCACGCTTTGATGAAAGAGGAATTGCCGACCCATTAATTGGTTCGGTGCACGACCCGATTTATCAAGGAGCTGGAGCGATGGGACAAGCAGGAATTCCTCAACCAAAACAAGGAGCGGTAACGAACGCCCATGGTGGAGTATTATTTATTGATGAAATCGGGGAGTTACATCCAATTCAAATGAATAAGTTATTAAAAGTGCTCGAAGATCGAAAAGTGTTTTTAGAAAGCGCCTACTATAGCGAAGAGAATACACAAATACCAACGTATATTCACGATATTTTTAAAAATGGACTCCCGGCTGATTTTCGGTTGATAGGAGCGACAACTCGAACACCGAATGAAATTCCACCTGCGATTCGGTCGCGCTGTATGGAAATCTTTTTTCGAGAACTTGACCAAGAGGAAGTTCAACAAGTGGCGAAAAAAGCAGCGGATAAAGTGCAGCTGGCCATTAGTGACCACGGGTTAGCCACCATTGCTTCCTATGCACGAAACGGTCGAGAAGCGGTAAATATGGTACAAATCGCTGCAGGCATAGCAATCAATGAGGATCGAACGTTCATTAAAGACGAAGACATTGAATGGATTATTCAATCGAGCCAACTGACCCCACGAATGGAGAAAAAAGTAGCGAATAATAAAAGGGTCGGCCTTGTGAACGGCCTTGCTGTAACAGGTCCGAATAGCGGCTCACTGCTTGAGATTGAAGTAAGTGTTATTCCATCTAAGGGAAAGGGATCAATAAATATTACCGGCATTGTGGAAGAAGAAAGTATCGGAAATGAAGGAAAATCCATTCGGAGAAAAAGCATGGCAAAGGGCTCTATAGAAAATGTATTAACTGTATTACGCTCCATCGGCGTACCTGCTGATCAATACGATATCCATGTTAATTTTCCAGGTGGTATTCCGGTCGATGGTCCTTCAGCTGGTATCGCAATGGCAACGGGGATTTATTCTGCCATTTACAACATTCCCATTAAACAAGGGTTAGCGATGACGGGAGAAATAAGCATTCATGGCTTTGTGAAACCTGTTGGAGGAATATACCAAAAGGTACGCGCAGCTAAGCGCTCTGGAGCAACAACCGTACTCATCCCTCATGAAAACATGCAAAAACTGTTACAAGAAATGAAAGATATTCACATTGTTCCAGTTATGCATATACGTGAAGTTTTTGAATGGGCGCTTGATCAGGAAGGCTCTATACCAATTGACGTACCAATCGTTTTCGAAAAGGAAGATCAAAATAAAAAATCTGTGTAGTCGATTTGGATTTCCAAATCGATTTTTCCTTTCATAAATAAAAATACACCGATTGATAATACTAACTTTTGAAGCAAAAATAGTAGACAAAAAACTTTTTTTTTGATTTAAAAAAATAGCAGGGGATTTCCGGTACACAGAATGGACAATAAATAATAAAATACGTTAGAATGAGAAGAAACTTCTAACAAAATTGGTATTCATGTCATTCAATTGTACATATGGTTGATTGTTTCATCATGGAGGTGTATACAATGAATTCAACGATAGAACGACCTATTCCCCTCCTTCCATTGCGAGGATTGCTCGTCTATCCTACGATGGTCCTGCACTTAGACGTTGGTCGTGAGCGTTCCGTTCAAGCGTTAGAGAAAGCGATGATGGATGACAACATCATTTTTTTAACCACGCAAAAGGATGTAGCTATCGACGAACCAACGGAAGATGATTTGTATCGGATGGGAACATTAACGAAAGTAAAACAAATGTTAAAGCTTCCAAACGGTACCATTCGTGTATTAGTTGAAGGAATGAAGCGAGCGGAAATTGTGGAATTTTTTGATGAAGGATCGTATTTTGCCGCCACGTTAAAAACATACGAAGATCCAGCGACAGCGGACGTCGAAGAAAAGGCGCTCATGCGGACTGTCTTAGACTATTTTGAACAATACATAAAATTGTCCAAAAAGATATCCGCTGAAACATTTGCAACTGTATCCGATATGGAAGAGCCAGGGCGTCTCGCTGATATTGTGTCATCCCACTTGCCGTTAAAGTTAAAAGAAAAACAAGAAATTTTAGAGACGATTGATATTAAAGAACGGTTAAATCGTGTGATTGAAATTATTCATAATGAAAAAGAGGTGCTCCATCTAGAAAAGAAAATCAGTCAGCGTGTCAAACGAGCGATGGAGCGAACACAAAAAGAGTATTATTTGCGTGAACAAATGAAAGCGATCCAAAAAGAGCTAGGGGAAAAAGAGGGAAAGACAGGCGAAATTGCTGAACTGACTGAAAAAATCGAGCAAGCAGGCATGCCTGAGCATGTGAAAAAAACAGCAATGAAAGAGCTGGAACGTTATGAGAAAGTACCGAGCAATTCAGCTGAAAGTGCAGTTATTCGAAATTATATCGATTGGCTTTTAGCTCTTCCTTGGTCAAAAGCAACAAAAGACGACTTAAATCTGCAAAAAGCGGAACGTATTTTAAACCGAGACCATTATGGACTTGATAAAGTAAAAGAACGAGTATTGGAATATTTAGCTGTTCAACAGTTAACAAAATCGTTAAAAGGGCCGATTTTATGCTTAGCTGGTCCACCAGGGGTCGGTAAAACGAGCTTAGCCCGTTCCATTGCAGAATCGCTTGGTCGCAAGTTTGTCCGTATTTCCCTCGGGGGCGTTCGAGATGAGTCGGAAATCCGTGGGCATCGACGTACATATGTCGGCGCGATGCCAGGACGGATCATCCAAGGAATGAAAAAAGCAGGAACGATTAATCCGGTATTTTTACTCGATGAGATAGATAAAATGTCTAGCGATTTCCGAGGAGATCCATCGGCCGCTTTATTGGAAGTATTAGATCCAGAACAAAACGCCACATTTAGTGATCATTATATTGAAGAAACGTATGATTTATCTAAAGTCATGTTTATCGCAACGGCTAACGACTTATCTACGATACCAGGGCCGTTACGAGATCGCATGGAGATTATCACTATTCCTGGTTATACCGAAATAGAAAAAATTCACATTGCGAAAAATCATTTGTTACCAAAACAAATTAAAGAACATGGTTTAACAAAAGGGCAGCTACAAGTCCGAGACGAAGCGTTAAAAAATATTGTTCGTTATTACACGCGAGAAGCTGGCGTCCGTGGACTGGAGCGGCAAATTGCTACCATTTGCCGTAAAACCGCTAAAATTATTGTTAGCGGTGAAAAAAAGCGTGTCGTGGTAACTGAAAAGCAGCTAAAGCAATTGCTAGGTAAAGAAAAATTCCGTTACGGACAAGCAGAATTGACCGATCAAGTAGGTGTGGCAACAGGATTAGCTTATACCGCGTTTGGTGGAGATACGTTACAAATTGAAGTTTCCTTGACTCCAGGGAAAGGAAAGCTCGTATTGACTGGTAAATTAGGAGACGTTATGAAAGAATCTGCACAAACGGCGTTTAGTTACGTTCGTTCGAAAGCAAAAGAATGGAACATTGAAGAAGACTTCCATGAAAAATATGATATTCATATTCACGTGCCTGAAGGAGCTGTTCCAAAAGACGGTCCTTCTGCTGGTATTACGATTGCTACCGCTCTATTTTCGGCGTTAACGAATCGACCGGTAAAGAAAGATGTCGGCATGACCGGTGAAATCACTCTTCGTGGTCGCGTATTGCCGATTGGTGGGGTTAAAGAAAAAACGTTAAGTGCGCATCGAGCCGGATTAAAGACGGTTATTTTACCTCAAGAAAACGAAAAAGATATAGATGATATTCCTTCGAGTGTACGAAAAGATCTTCACTTTGTGTTAGTTTCCCATGTCGATGAAGTGCTTCAAACAGCATTAAGGGGGGAGACTGGTGAAGGTACATGATGCTCATTTAGTTATCAGTGCTGTCAAACAAGAACAATATCCTGAAGGGAATTTGCCTGAATTTGCATTAGCAGGAAGGTCAAACGTTGGAAAGTCATCCTTCATTAATAAAATGATCAATCGAAAAAATTTAGCACGTACATCTTCTAAGCCGGGGAAAACGCAAACATTAAATTTTTATAACATCAATGACCAATTGCACTTTGTCGACGTTCCTGGATATGGGTTCGCGAAAGTATCGAAAAAAGAACGTGAAGCATGGGGAAAGATGATTGAAACGTACTTAACGACACGGGAACAATTAAGAGCGGTAATTCTTATTGTGGATTTACGTCATCCACCGACAAGCGACGATTGTATGATGTACGACTTTTTAAAGCATTACGAAATCCCAACCATTGTCATTGCGACAAAAGCGGATAAAATTCCTAAAGGCAAGTGGCAAAAACATGTAAAAATAACAAAAGAGACGCTTCATTTAGATCCAGAAGACGATTTAGTCATCTTTTCGTCTGAAACTGGACAAGGAAAAGATGAAGCTTGGAAGTGTATTCTTAAATATATGAATTAATAACAGGGCCTCGTCCCTGTTATTTTTTTTAGAAAAAAATGTTTAATTTGGTTTTAATGTGGAATGTACATAATAAGAAGGTGTGTTCAAACATAACTTTTGGGACGAATAGTCTATGAATCTAGCGCATACTTCTTATGTAAGGAAAAAAATACGAGAGGGAGGATGGTGGGTAACAAATGAAAAAATTTCAATGGTTGATAGGTTTCATTTTTGCAGGAATGCTAGTTGGTTGTAGCAATGAGGTAACGACGTCTGATGGTATGAAATTGGTTGAAGAAGGAAAGTTTACGTTTGCTGCCTCTGGAGAATATGCCCCATTTAGTACAACAAATCCAGACGGAACGATGTCGGGATTTGATATTGAAGTCGGCGAAGTTGTAGCAAAAGAATTAGGATTAGAGCCTGTTCAGAAAAAATTTAAATTTTCTTCGATTGTTGAAGGTGTGAAATCTGGACGCTTTGATGCGGCGATAGCTAGTCACACGATCACGGAAAACCGTAAAAAAAATGTGAATTTCTCTACCCCATATTATTATTCAGGACCTCAAATCTTTACCCGCCCAGATAGTAAGATTGAATCCCTTGATGATTTAACTGGAAAAGAAGTTGCTGTTTCCAAAGGGTCTACATATGCAAAACAAGCGGAGCAAGTGACGGACAATGTAATTTTATATGATAGTGATGTCACTGCCTTAGAGGCATTAAGTCAAGGAAAGCACGATGCGGTGATTACTGATTTTATTACTGGAAAAGAAGCGATTGGGAAAGGATTAACAATCGTCGGAAAAGAGATATTAGGTCGTAGTGAACAAGCAATCGCCGTGGCGAAAGACAATAAAGTACTTCTTAAAAAAATTAACAAAGCACTCGAGAAGCTACGTGAGGATGGGACATTAAAGAAGATTAGTGAAAAATATTTTGGGGAAGACATCACGACCCTATCTTCTGAATAAAACTTTTGTTTCCACCACGGGAGGCGCATATGGAATTTATTCAATTATTGCTGGAGACATCACCAATTTTCTGGAAAGGATTAAAGCTTACCTTTTATCTAACCATCGTGTCGATAGGGATCGCGATGATCATTGGTTTAATTTTTGCCTTGTTTAAAATTTCACAAATTCAGGTCTTAGAAAAACTAGCTGACGTATATATTTTTATTGTGCGTGGGACACCGCTTATTGTTCAAATTTTCATCTTTTATTTTGGGCTGACGGAATTAAACTTTTCAGCCATTTGGTCGGTAATTTTAGGCCTTGCATTCCATAATGGGGCGTATATGGCTGAAATTTACCGCGGAGCCATTCAATCGATTGACCGCGGACAAATGGAGGCGGGGCGTTCTCTAGGAATGTCCCTCTCTTTAACGATGAGACGGATCATTTTGCCACAAGCGTTTCGCCGAGCGTTACCGCCACTTGGAAACCAATTTATTATTGCTCTAAAGGATTCCTCGCTCGCCTCATTTATCGGTGTATTTGAATTATTTGGTGTAGCCACGACTTTAGGATCCAATGAATTTGATTATATGACCTATTTATTAATTGTCTCTATCTATTATTTATTGCTTGTATTTATTTTTTCTTCTATTGTGAAATTGCTTGAAAAGAGAATGGCGGTGAGTGATGCATGAATGGACAAAAGAAAATAGTGATGGTGCAAATAGATGGGCTTGATAAATCATATAATGATTTTAAAGTCCTCAATAATATTTCACTGACTGTCCATAAAAGGGAAGTGGTTTGTTTAATCGGAGCGAGCGGTTCCGGAAAAAGTACGTTGCTTAGATGCATGAACTTTTTAGAAGAAAAAGACCGCGGTGATATTTGGATTGATGGAGATAAAATTGAAAAGGATACACACAATTTAAACGATATTCGGGCACAAGTAGGGATGGTCTTTCAACATTTTCATCTCTTTCCTCATTTATCGGTGTTAGAAAATATAATAGAAGCTCCCATCCATGTATTAGGAAAAAAAAAGCAGCAAGCCGTAAAAGAGGCGGAGCAGTTATTAATGAAAGTTGGTTTAATAGATAAAAAGAACTCATATCCATCCGTTTTATCTGGGGGACAAAAACAACGTGTGGCCATTGCACGGGCGCTTGCAATGAATCCGAAAATCATGTTGTTTGATGAGCCGACCTCGGCGTTAGACCCTGAACTCGTTGGTGAAGTTTTGCAAACAATGAAGCAACTCGCCAAAGAAGGGATGACGATGATCATTGTTACCCATGAAATAGGCTTTGCACGTGAGGTAGCTGATCAAGTTGTTTATATGGACGAAGGAAAAATTGTCGAGATTGGACCACCGAGCGAAGTTTTTGAACGTCCGAAAGAGGAACGAACTCGTTTGTTTCTAGAAAAAGTACTATAAGAAAAAGATGCGCTTATATTGCGCATCTTTTATTTCTTTTTGAAGAATAGTAAGTATATACCTAATATGATGAAGAAGATAGGCCAAAGCTTCCAAACAGAGTCAAACGTCGTTCGGATCGCTCCAAGCAAACTTGTTAACTGGTCATAAAACAGGAGAAGGATGGCGACAAATAAAATGAGCACGCCATAACCAAGACCGCTTCCAGTTCGTATGGATAATAACAGTAATCCAAGGGCAATAATAAGTAAAAAAATCCCGATATGATCCGGCCAAATAGAAAATTTATGGACAACGTGAAAATGAATACCAAATCCTGTGAAGATGATCCCAGGGAGTACAAAATTGGAACTTTTAGGTGAAGTACTTTGCGCTAAAAAGGCGATTCCAACGATGATTAAAATGGTTGGCCATGACAGCCATGGTCGTGCGAAAACCCAATTCACTTGTTGAAAAAATACATAACACCCAAAACCTAAAAAAATTATTCCTAGAAATATCCGTTGATCTTTCATCATATCCTCCGTTCATTTGAACTTACTTGAATCTTCATCTATTTTTTGATACTGTACAATAGAATGGTTGTGTCGACTTTTGTTATTATTTATATGTTTTGTTTCATTTACATGTTACCATAGGATTCATGAACTGTTCACAATTTTTTCAAGGGCTTGAAGTAATGAGTGTTATAATATAACTATCTAGGGCATAAAGGAACAAAAGGGGGTTTTATGCCATGCATATTATCGTCGTAGGGTTAAACTATAAAACTGCCCCTGTTGAAATAAGAGAGCGGTTATCGTTTAATGAGGCTGATTTAGGAAAGGCGATGAGCTCGCTTCAACATAAAAAAAGTATTTTAGAAAATGTCATAGTTTCAACGTGTAACCGGACGGAAGTGTATGCTGTTGTTGATCAATTACACACAGGCCGGTATTACATTAAAGAGTTTTTAGCGGAATGGTTTCATATAGAGCAAGAAGAGTTTTCTCCGTACTTATTTATTTACGAACAAGATGGAGCGGTAGAGCATTTATTTAAAGTGACGTGCGGCTTGAACTCTATGGTATTAGGAGAAACGCAAATTTTAGGGCAAGTAAAAAAGAGTTTTCTGATCGGACAAGAAGTACAGTCGACTGGAACCATTTTTAATCAATTATTTAAGCAAGCGGTGACATTTGCTAAACGCGCTCACTCAGAAACAGAGATCGGTGCGAATGCTGTTTCCGTTAGCTATGCGGCTGTTGAATTGGCTAAGAAAATCTTTGGACATTTGAATAATAAACGAGTGCTTATTTTAGGTGCCGGAAAAATGGGTGAACTAGCGATTGAAAATTTATACGGAAACGGTGCTTCAAACGTCACAGTCATTAACCGAACATATGAAAAAGCGGAAAGTTTAGCGAAACGCTTTGATGGACAAGCGAAACCATTAAAAGAGCTACAATGTGCTTTAGTGGAAGCAGATATTTTAATAAGCTCCACAGGAGCAAAAGAGTATGTTATTACGAAAGAAATGATGGTGTACGTTGAGCGAATGAGAAAAGGACGCCCGTTATTTATGGTTGATATTGCTGTCCCAAGAGATTTAGATCCGTCAATTAGTGACCTTGAGAGCGTATTTCTTTATGATATTGACGATTTAGAAGGCATTGTAGAAGCGAACTTAGCAGAACGGAAAAAAGCAGCAGAAAAAATTATGTTAATGATTGAAAAAGAGCTTGTGGAGTTTAACGAGTGGTTGCATATGCTCGGCGTTGTTCCGGTGATATCAGCACTTCGCCAAAAAGCGTTAGCCATTCAACAAGCGACGATGGAGAGCATCGAACGAAAAATTCCTTCGTTAACAGAGCGCGAAAAGAAAGTATTAAATAAACATACGAAAAGCATTATTAATCAATTGTTAAAAGACCCTATTTTGCAAGTGAAAGAATTTGCCGCACATCCTGATGCAGAAGTAAAGTTGGAAATTTTTAAACAAATTTTTAATATCGAAGCAGAAGTCGAAAAGATCGAGCAAAAATCGACAAGTGAAGCAAAAGAAATGAATGTTCAACCGTCCTTTTAATAGTAAAGGAGATTTATCTATATGTTTGAAGTAAGCATTGCTAAGCTTCACGGAATAATGATTTTTATTTACGCTGTTAGTATTTTACTTTATTTTTTTGATTTCCTTCAGCAAAACCGGAAGGCGAATCGCATCGCCTTCTGGTCATTAACGATTGTTTGGATATTACAAACAATCTTTTTATTTCTTTATATTCTTGAAACAAAAAGATTTCCCATCCTCACGTTATCGGAGGGGCTTTATTTTTATGCATGGGTTTTAGTCACATTATCGATTATTATTAATCGCCTGTTGCAAATGGATTTTACCGTGTTTTTTACGAATTTACTAGGATTTTCTATCATGGTGATTCATACATTTGCTCCATTGACCATTCAATCTGAAGCAATGGCTGAACAACTTGTGTCCGAGTTATTGTTTATTCATATAACGATGGCGATTTTATCATATGGGGCTTTTTCTTTATCGTTTGTATTTTCGCTTTTATATTTAATTCAATACAAATTGTTGAAAGAGAAAAAATGGGGACAGCGGCTATGGCGAATTGGAGATTTGTCACAGCTAGAAAAAATGTCATATGTTTTAAACGCAATTGGTGTGCCAATGCTTCTATTAAGCCTCATATTGGGGTTAGAATGGGCATCTTTAAATCTCACTTCGTTTCGATGGTATGACCCCAAAATTATCGGTTCGTTCGTTTTATTATTTCTTTATAGTATGTTTTTATATCTCCGCATCCGAAAAGAGATGTACGGAAAGTCCTTAGCTTTTTGGAACGTTGCCGCTTTTTTAATTGTACTAATCAATTTCTTTTTAACGAGCAGTTTGTCATCATTCCATTTTTGGTATATGTAGAGGTTATAGGAGGCGCTTATGAGAAAAATTGTTGTTGGGTCAAGAAGGAGTAAATTAGCGTTAACGCAAACGAAATGGGTGATTGATCAATTAAAACAACTTGGGGTTCCGTTTGAGTTTGAAATAAAAGAAATTGTGACAAAAGGGGACCGCATTTTAGATATCACCTTATCAAAAGTAGGCGGAAAAGGTCTTTTTGTTAAAGAAATTGAACAAGCGATGCTCAATAAAGAAATCGATATGGCAGTACATAGTATGAAAGATATGCCAGCTGTTCTGCCAGACGGTTTAATGATTGGTTGTGTCCCAAAACGAGAAGATCCACGCGATGTTCTTATTTCTAAAAGAAATGTTCCACTTCGTGATCTTTCAAAAGGTGCGGTGATTGGTACGAGCAGCTTACGTCGAAGCGCACAACTCCTGTCATTTCGTCCGGACTTAAACATTAAATGGATTCGAGGGAATATTGACACTCGACTAGCCAAACTAGAAACGGAAGAATACGATGGGATCATTTTAGCAGCTGCGGGCTTATCTCGAATGGGCTGGTCCGATGAGGTCATAACGGAGTACTTACATGAAGATATTTGCTTACCAGCTGTTGGACAAGGAGCTCTCGCGATTGAATGTCGTGAAGATGATGAAGAGCTTCTTCGTGAACTACAACGCTTAAACTGTCGTTATACAGCTTCTACTGTGATGGCCGAACGTACTTTTCTTCATCGCTTAGAAGGTGGATGTCAAGTACCGATTGCCGGTTATGCCACGATGAATAAAGGAAATGACATCATCTTAACGGGAATGGTCGGAACCCCGGATGGCCGAACCATTCTAAAAGACCAAGCGATTGGGAAAGACCCAGTAGCAGTCGGAGAAGCGTTAGCAAAAAAATTAATGGACCTCGGTGCAAAGAAAATGATTGACGCAGTGAAGGAGGACCTTGAACGGTCATGAAAAGTACTCCCTCTCTACAAGGGAAAACGGTTGTAATTACTAGGGCAAAAAAACAATCAAAAGAAATGAAACAGCTCATTGAACAACATGGTGGCACGGCCATTGAAATGCCTATGATTGATTTTCGTTTACGTAAGGAAGGGTACGAAATTTCCTCCCTTTTCGACTATGATTGGATTTTTTTTACAAGTGTCAATAGTGTCCGTTTTTTTTGGGAGCTTCTTCAACAACATGAGATTCCGATTTCTTCCTTACGATGTCGATTTGGGGCCGTGGGGGAAAAAACAAAACGGGCTTTAGAAAAAAAAGGAGTTTCAGTTGATTTTTTTCCAACGAAATTTACAGGTGAAGAGTTCGGAACCCAATTCGTACACTCTGCTTTTACTGGAAAACGAATCTTAATTCCAAAAGGACAATTAGCGAGTGATGTGTTAGCGGCAACCTTACGAAAATTTGACTATCATGTAGATGAGTGGATTATTTATGAAACATTTTTACCAACTGAAAGCAATCATTTGATGGATCCGTCTGTGTTGAAGGATGTAGATGTCATCACTTTTACGAGCCCATCAACTGTCCGGCATTTTTTTCAGCTGTTAGAGCAGCAACATCTACTTCACTTCGTCAAGAAATGGTTGATTGCTTGTATCGGCCCAGTAACGGCTTCCGAAGTAAAAAACCACGGCTATGACGTACATATTTGTCCAGAAACGTATACTGTTCCAGATTTAATCAAAAGTATTAACGAATGGTATAAGATGAGGAGGAATTAGTAATGGAGATTCAATTTGATCGTCACCGTCGATTACGGCAGTCTGACGCAATGCGTGCATTAGTACGTGAAACCTACTTACGTGTGGAAGATCTCATTTATCCTATTTTTGTTGTTGAAGGGAAAAAGAAAAAGAATCCGGTTGCCTCTATGCCAGGGGTTTACCAACTTTCGCTTGATTATTTACGAGAAGAGATGGATGAAGTTGTCTCATTAGGTATCCAGTCAGTTATCGTATTTGGAGTTCCATTAGAAAAAGACGAATATGGAAAACAGGCATACCACGACCATGGTATTGTGCAGGAAGCGATTCGCTTTATTAAAAAAGAATATCCACAAATTGTCGTTGTAGCCGATACATGTCTTTGCCAATATACGAGCCATGGCCATTGTGGAATTGTCGAGAATGGAAAAGTTTTAAATGATCCAACATTAAATCTTCTTGCCCAAACAGCTGTTAGTCAAGCGAAGGCGGGTGCTGATATTATTGCACCATCGAATATGATGGACGGGTTTGTGGCCGCCATTCGCAAAGGATTAGATGAAGCCGGATTTGAACATGTCCCGATTATGTCGTATGCGGTTAAATACGCTTCGAGCTTTTACGGACCGTTCCGTGATGCAGCACACAGTTCACCACAATTTGGTGATCGCAAAACGTATCAAATGGATCCAGCAAACCGTCGAGAAGCTCTACGTGAAGCTCGTTCTGACGTAAAAGAAGGGGCGGACTTTTTAATGGTAAAACCAGCGCTTTCGTATTTAGATATTATTCGTGATTTGAAAAACGAATTTGATTTACCAATCGTTGCTTATAACGTGAGTGGTGAATATTCGATGATTAAGGCAGCTGCACAAAACGGTTGGATTGACGAAAAAGCGGTTGTTTTAGAAATGTTAACAAGTATGAAACGAGCAGGAACGGATTTAATTATTACGTATTTCGCAAAAGATGTCGCTCGTTGGTTAAAAGAACAATAATCATTCAAGGAGGTTCTCCGTTCATGGCCCGATACGAACATTCAAAAGCAGCTTATCAAGAAGCCGTACGCTTAATGCCAGGTGGGGTGAATAGTCCAGTACGTGCCTTTAAATCGGTCAAGATGGATCCGATTTTTATGGCTGAAGGAAAAGGTTCCAAAATCTACGATATTGATGGAAATGAATACATTGACTACGTATTATCATGGGGTCCACTTATTTTAGGGCATGCGAACGATGAAGTAGTAGCTGCTATTAAAAAAGTAGCGGAAAAAGGAACAAGCTTTGGTGCACCTACGTTAATTGAAAATGAATTGGCGAAATTAGTGATTGAACGCGTACCATCAATTGAAATTGTCCGTATGGTATCTTCAGGTACGGAAGCTACGATGAGTGCGTTACGATTAGCACGTGGATATACGGGACGTAACAAAATTATTAAATTCGAAGGGTGCTATCATGGGCATGGCGACTCGTTGTTAATAAAAGCAGGTTCTGGAGTAGCGACGCTCGGTTTACCAGATAGTCCAGGCGTACCTGAAGGAGTCGCGATGAATACCATTACGGTGCCGTATAATGATTTAGAAAGCGTCCAATATGCGTTTGAACAATATGGTGACGACATTGCCGGTGTCATTGTTGAGCCGGTTGCAGGAAATATGGGAGTTGTCCCTCCGTTACCAGGATTCCTTGAAGGATTACGAGAAATCACCAATGAATACGGAGCCTTGTTAATTTTTGACGAAGTCATGACGGGATTCCGAGTCGGCTATAATTGTGCACAAGGATATTTCGGTATCACCCCTGATATCACTTGCCTAGGAAAAGTCATTGGCGGAGGTTTACCAGTTGGTGCTTACGGCGGTAAAGCAGAAATTATGGAAAAAATCGCCCCAAGCGGACCAATATATCAGGCTGGAACGTTATCTGGAAACCCGCTAGCGATGACTGCTGGCTATGAAACGTTACGCCAACTAACTCCGAAAACTTATAAAGAATTTGAACGAAAAGCGGATAAGTTAGAGGAAGGATTAAAGAAGGCAGCAGAAACGTATGGCATTCCACATACGATTAATCGCGCTGGTTCAATGATTGGATTCTTCTTTACCAATGAAGAAGTCATTAATTACGAAACAGCGAAATCATCTGACTTAAACATGTTTGCAACCTACTATCAATACATGGCAGAAGAAGGGATTTTTCTTCCTCCATCCCAATTTGAAGGATTGTTCCTATCAACAGCTCATACCGATGAAGACATTGAAAAAACGATTCGTGCTGCGGAAAAAGCCTTCCAAAAAATTCGCGGTTTAGATTGATCATGCTGAAATCGTACTCGATTTCAGCTTTTTTTTATGGCCGAATTCCTGAACTATCAAACATCCGTTCTTGATTCATAAATTATTCAATGGATTCATAAATTTAATAACGACAGAGTAATTTTTTGAGGATGAGAGGAGGAATTTCGTTGACACATGAACATGGCTTGCGATTTTCCATTGAAGAATCCGTTTGGTTTCAAAACGGACAGGAAGTCGCCGAGTTAATGACGATATCGTTAGATCCCAATATAACGATTAAAGAAGATGAGCAATTTGTATATGTAAAAGGAGTATTAGAACTATCTGGTGAATATATCGCCTGTGAAGAGAAGATTGATGAGGAAGAGTCCAAATCCTATCCGTCCTACAAATTTGTTCGTCATGTTGAGCAAAAGGAAGATGGAGTTCATCTCTTTTCCCATTCCTTACCGATTGATATCACCATTCCTACCTCAAGAATTGGGCAAATTGAAGACGTTGACGTCATTATTGATACGTTTGATTATGTCCTTCCAGAGAAAGCATGCTTACAATTAACAGCTAATGTCACGATAACGGGGATTCAAGAAGAAAGCACTTCCCAAAACGTCGAATATGAATTGGCGTATCGTTCAAGCGCACTAGATGTAAGTGAAAGTACGACTGAGGAAGTAGAAGGGAAGGATCAAGATTACGACGACACACTTTTTGATACGTTCGAAGGAGAAGCAAAAAAACAGCCTGAACATTCATATGGTGAACATCCATTCTCTATTCCGATTCAATATAATGATACCTATCCGTCCTTAACACCATTAGATGGAGAGGAAGAAAAACGTCAAGAAAGTGAGCAGGCACGATATCATCATGCTTTCGATGAACCGTACCCATTAGAATCATCTAGTTCAAAAACGTTAAGTTTCGACGAATCTAGTAACGCCCCACCTTCTGAATCTTACGCAGAGCAGGTACATGATTATTCGTATGACCAACCACATGTAAATGATTCACAAGAAGATGAATTGTTAACAGAGTATGAGTCTTTCTCGGAAGATGAGTCATCATCATCCGAATCTTTTGAGGAAGAGCCAGTACAACAAAAGAAAAAGAAAAAAAAGAAAAGCGATGGCATTTCGTTAACTGAGTTTTTTGCTAGAAAAGAAGAGGAAACATCGGCTCGGTTAAAGGTTTGTATTGTTCAAGGAGGAGAAACAATTGAGGAGTTAGCTGAACGCTACCAAATTAGCGTGCAACAGCTTTTGCGAGTAAACCATTTAGAGTCAACACAAGGTGTTTATGAAGGGCAAGTACTGTATATACCGACTTCGGTAACCATAAATAAATAAGCTTAACTTTAAATGTCTATGAGAACAGTTTGAGCTAGTAAGCTAGCTCTACTGTTTTCTTTTTCTCATATCTTTGATTGACTTTACAACTTAGTGAGGGATTTCGTATGGGAGGGAATCAAGAACAAGTTAAAGAAATCTTAGCATCTTATCGTATCGAACCGAACTTTATTGAATCGTATGGGAAAGTATTTAAAATCTACTCTATGAAAGGGACGTTTGCGTTAAAACGAATGAAGGCAAAACATGGAATGGATTTTATTCGGCATGTACAAACGTTATATCAAATGGGGTTTAATCGAATCGTCCCAATCTATCCAACGGTTGATGGAAGGTATGCAGTATTAAAAGATCAACATTTATATTATTTAATGCCTTGGTTACCGAATGATGTGAAAGAAGACCGGACAGAACGTTTCCGGGAAATGTTTCGTCAATTGGCTCGCATGCATCTAATTTCGTCAAAGGAAATCACGTTAAAAGAAAATGAACGTCAAGCCCATTATGAAAAAATGACGGAAACGTGGAAAAAAGAACAAGAAGCATTACAAGAAATGATTGAACGGTGTGAAAGTAAAACGTACATGTCTCCGTTCGAACTTTATTTCTGTATGTATTATCACGAAATCACGTTAGCGTATCAATACGCCATTAGAAAATTAGAAGAGTGGTACGAAGAAACGAAAGAAGAAAAGAAAACGCGGGTTGTCATTACGCACGGAAAAGTATCACCAGAGCATTTTTTATTTGACGAAAATGGTTATGGTTTTTTTACAAACTACGAGCGGGCGAAAATGACAACGCCAATTCATGATTTACTGCCATTTATAGCACGGTTGCTCAAAACATATCCCAAACAGCATGAAGAATGCATCGATTGGATATACACGTATTGGCACCACTTTCCATTCAAAAAAGATGAATTTCTGCTATTTCAAAGTTATTTAGCCCATCCTGGACATATGTATCGTCTTTCTCAAGACTATTTTAATCGTCCGAAAAAACAGAGCGAATTACGTTCGGTCGCTAAATTACAACAATCTTACTGGTTATTAAAGAATACAGAATATGTGTCTATACGAATGGATGAAATTGAAAAATCAAAGGTTGAGCAACAAAAAGAAGCCCAAACCACTTCGCAAAGTGAGTAAGGGCTTTTTTAAATCCATTCATAATGAAAAGCAATAGCTAAAAGGATTAACAAGGCTAGCAAAAACACATCAAATGAAGTTGGGAAGAATAGCGTCCGAATACCTTGGAACACAACAAGAGGATAAATAAATTGCTGCATGACATTCCGTACATTTTTTAACCAAGGAGGCCATTTATAAGGGTTATATCTGCGCATCAAGCTTCCTCCTTCTTTTAACAAATATATACTATATATGTATGACTACCTATTTAAAATCGTGTGAAAAAAATAAGGAACACAAAAAAGGCTTGTATATATTTAATTTTTTCGGAAATAATTATTGACGAAAGTCAACTGTTTTCGATACGATAAAATCAAAGCATACATAAACAGCAACGATTGGGAAGAGTACAATAGGTAAGGCTTTCAGAGAGGGAAATCAGTAGCTGAGAGATTTCCTAAGCTAAACTATTGGAAGGTCGCCCATGAGCTGCTTCTGTGAACGACGAACAACGTTTAGTAATGGAAGCCGGTGAGTAGCCGTTATGTAATGAAGTGCCAAGCAAGACTAGGTTTGCTTGGAAAAAAGGTGGTACCGCGAAGCTTCTCCTTTCGTCCTTTTGACGTAAGGAGTTTTTTTATTTTCATAGAAAGTTAAAGGAGGAGTTTGATGGAAACGAAAGAAATTTCGATGCCTACGAAATACGATCCGAAGTCCATTGAAAAGGGTCGTTATGAATGGTGGTTAAACGGCAAATTTTTTGAAGCAAAAGATGATCCGGATAAAGAACCGTATACAATTGTTATTCCACCACCGAACGTAACTGGAAAACTTCATTTAGGTCATGCGTGGGATACGACGTTACAAGATATTATTACTCGCATGAAACGTATGCAAGGATACGATGTGCTCTGGCTTCCAGGAATGGACCATGCAGGAATTGCTACTCAAGCGAAAGTAGAAGAAAAATTGCGTAACGAAGGAAAATCTCGTTACGATTTAGGACGGGAGAAGTTTGTTGAAGAAACGTGGAAATGGAAAGAAGAGTA
This sequence comes from Bacillus sp. (in: firmicutes), assembly GCA_017656295.1. NCBI lineage: Bacteria > Bacillati > Bacillota > Bacilli > Caryophanales > Bacillaceae > Bacillus > Bacillus sp. (in: firmicutes). The sequence goes on from JACDOC010000006.1 coordinate 141,544, forward strand.
CGCTGACCATATTCGTAAGCAATGGGCCAAACTTGGACTAGGCCTCGATTACTCTCGTGAACGTTTCACGTTAGATGAAGGACTTTCAAAAGCGGTTCGGGAAGTGTTCGTTTCACTTTATAAAAAAGGATTAATTTATCGTGGAGAATACATTATTAACTGGGACCCAGTAACGAAAACCGCTTTATCCGACATTGAAGTTATTTACAAGGACGTACAAGGTTCCCTTTATCATATGAAATATCCGTTAGCTGACGGTTCAGGTTATATTGAAGTGGCAACTACTCGTCCAGAAACGATGCTCGGAGACACAGCTGTCGCTGTTCATCCTGAAGACGAGCGTTATAAACATTTAATTGGCAAAACGGTCATTTTACCAATTGTTGGTCGTGAAATCCCGATTATTGCTGACGAATACGTCGATATGGAATTCGGTTCTGGTGCAGTAAAAATTACACCAGCCCATGACCCGAACGACTTTGAAATTGGTAACCGTCACAATTTACCTCGTATTTTAGTGATGAACGAAGATGGTACGATGAATGACGAAGCGGGGCCATATAAGGGACTTGACCGTTTTGAGTGCCGCAAACAAATTGTAAAAGATCTTCAAGAGCAAGGAGTACTCTTTAAAATCGAAGAACATTTACATTCAGTCGGACACTCTGAACGAAGCGGTGCGGTCGTCGAACCTTACCTATCTACTCAATGGTTCGTAAAGATGAAGCCGTTAGCCGAAGCGGCAATTGAACTTCAAAAAACGGAAAACAAAGTACAGTTCGTTCCAGAACGCTTTGAGAAAACATATTTACATTGGTTAGAAGATATTCGAGACTGGTGTATTTCACGACAATTATGGTGGGGGCATCGTATCCCGGCTTGGTATCACAAAGAAACGGGTGAAGTATATGTCGATCATGAACCACCAAAAGACATCGAAAATTGGGAACAAGACCCAGACGTTCTTGATACGTGGTTTAGTTCTGCCCTTTGGCCATTCTCGACCATGGGTTGGCCGGATGAATCTGCTGACGATTATCAACGGTATTATCCAACGAATTGTTTAGTCACAGGGTATGACATTATTTTCTTCTGGGTATCACGGATGATTTTCCAAGGAATTGAATTTACGGGTCAACGTCCATTTAAAGACGTACTAATCCATGGACTTGTCCGCGATGCGCAAGGACGAAAAATGAGCAAGTCATTAGGTAACGGTGTCGACCCAATGGATGTTATTGATCAATACGGTGCGGACTCGTTACGTTACTTCTTAGCAACAGGTAGCTCGCCTGGTCAAGACTTACGTTTCAGCATGGAAAAAGTGGAAGCGATATGGAACTTTGCAAATAAAATTTGGAATGCGTCTAGATTTGCACTTATGAATATGGGTGGCTTGACGTACGATGAAATTGATTTAACCGGTAAAAAATCCGTTGCAGATGAATGGATTTTAACCCGCCTAAATGAAACGATTGAAACGGTAACAAAGCTAGCAGAAAAATACGAGTTCGGTGAGGTAGGCCGTGCCCTATACAACTTCATTTGGGACGATTTATGTGACTGGTACATTGAGATGGCGAAACTTCCTCTTTACGGAGATGATGAGGAAGCGAAAAAGACTACACGTTCTGTCTTAGCCTTTGTCCTAGATCATACGATGCGACTGCTTCATCCATTTATGCCATTTATTACAGAAGAAATTTGGCAAAACTTACCTCATCAAGGAGAGTCCATTACCGTTGCGCCATGGCCTAAGGTCGATCCAAGCCTTACAAACGTAGATGCAGCAAACGAAATGAAATTATTAGTGGATATTATTCGCTCGGTCCGTAACATTCGTGCAGAAGTAAATACGCCGATGAGCAAACCAATTCAACTGATGATTAAGGCGAAAGATGAACACGTATTACGTCAGCTTGAGAAAAATAAAGCGTATATTGAGCGATTCTGTAATCCGAGTGATTTAACAATCGCTACTACCCTTGAAGCACCTGATAAAGCGATGACGGCTGTTGTGTCTGGCGCTGAATTGTTCTTACCACTCGAAGGGCTTATAAACATCGAAGAAGAAATTGCTCGTCTAGAAAAAGAACTTGAAAAATGGAACAAAGAAGTTGAACGAGTTCAAAAGAAATTAGCAAATGAAAACTTCTTGAAAAAAGCACCGGAAAAAATTGTAGCCGAAGAGCGAGCAAAAGAAAAAGATTACTTAGAAAAGAAAGCAGCAGTTGAAGCTCGTATTAAAGAACTAAAAGGAGAATAAATCAGAGAAGAAAACGAATCGGTTTCCCGGTTCGTTTTCTTCTAGATTGTTATAAAATAGGAAATAGAACAATCGACCGTTTGGAGGTATGCTTAATGGTACATACTTACGAAGAAGCTCGACAATGGGTTCATAGTCGCTTAACATTAGGAATAAAACCAGGGTTAGAACGAATGCATTGGTTAATGGAACGGTTAGGTCATCCCGAGCGGTTGTTAAAAGTAATCCACGTTGGAGGAACCAATGGTAAAGGCTCAACGGTGACTTATATTCGCTCGATTTTAGAAGAAGCGGACTATCAAGTTGGAACATTTACTTCCCCTTATGTGGAACGGTTTAATGAACGCATTAGCATTAATGGAGAGCCGATTTCTGATAAGGAACTTATTCAACTTGTAAATGTGCTAATTCCGTTAGTCGAACAACTCGAACAAAGCGAATTAGGGGGACCTTCCGAATTTGAAGTGATTACGGCGATGGCCCTTTATTATTTTGCTAAAGTTCGACCAGTAGATATTGTTGTGATGGAAGTTGGTCTTGGCGGGCGACTTGATTCAACGAATGTTGTCCATCCAATTGTTACAGTAATCACAACTATAGGAATGGATCATGTTCAATTACTTGGCGACACCGTCGAACAAATAGCGGCTGAAAAAGCAGGAATTATAAAAAGCGGAGTGCCAGTTGTTACAGCTGTAAACCAACTGGAAGCGCTTCACATCATTCGTGAAACGGCTAAGTCTCGGAAAGCTTCCATTTATGAATTAGGAAAACAGTTTCAAATCACGAAATCGAGCTCTGAATGGGATGGAGAACATTTTACGTTTGAATCGCTCTTCAAGACATTTCCATCCGTTGAACTCCGCATGCTAGGAAAACACCAACAACAAAATGCCGCTGTTGCCTTAATGACAGCATTGCTTTTACGTACGTACTATTCCTTTTTAATTGAAGAGGAACATTTTTATAACGGCCTAAAAAAGGCATTTTGGCCAGGTCGATTTGAAGTTATTCAACAAGAGCCTGCGATTATTTTAGATGGGGCTCACAATCCGGAAGGGATGAAAGCATTAAAAGAAACGGTGAACCAACGTTATAAAGGGAAAAATGTCACTGTTTTATGTGCGATATTGGAAGATAAAAAAATGTCGGACATGGTGAAGGAGTTAGATGAGTTCGCGACTGAACTTGTTTTTACGACGTTTGAATTGCGAAAGGTATGTGACCCTACTCGTTTACAAGAGGTATCTAAATGTGTAAATAAAAGAGTGGAATTGGATTGGAAAGAGTATGTTTCTAATAAAATATCTCAAATGACGTCAGATGATGTCCTAATCATTACCGGTTCCCTTTATTTCATCTCCCAATTAAAACCATATTTGTTACAGAGGGTAAAGATGTAAGATGACAAACATCTTTACCTTTGATAAAATATTCTAAAAAATGTGATGATAATTGGGGGAAGGGAGGGGATACGTTGGGCGTTAAACCGAAAGTTGCCAGCATTTTTTTGGTCATGTGGGTCATCCTGGTACCAGTAGGGATGTATATTACGTTTTTGTTATTCCCCCCGACGATTCATAACTGGTTAGATGCTGTATCGCTCTTTTTACTTTCAGCTACAGCAGCTATTTTTCCGATTATTATTAACGGAACCCCGATATTTCTTGCTCAATGGGTGACGTTGGCAGCTTTTTTGTCATACGGACTATTTTTTGAAATGGTGATGATGCAATTAACGGTGTTGTTGTTAATGTTCCGCTTACGAGTTGGAATAAATGAATTACACCGATACGCGATCAATTCCATTATGTTTTTCTTTTCTTCTCTATTAAGCGGTCTTCTCTTTTATGCGCTTGGTGGAGCAGAAGAATCGATATCGATAACGAAGCTATTTCTGTTAATCGTCTGTTATGGATTATCTTACTTTTTATTAAATCATTCCTTCTTAACGTTATTTTTTAGAGCTTTAGGGATTAAAAGAAGTTTAATAAGTGAAGATGTCCTTTGGGAAGCGTTAATTGTCACCATTATTGTCCCATTAGGTATGTCCCTTTATTATTTGTTTGAATCCATGGGATGGATAGCGACGTTACTTTTAGGTATTCCGATGTTAAGTGCTTCCTTAGTCCTAAAACTCTACAATTCAAGTGAAAAATTAAATGCATCATTGCAACAAGTAGTTGATATTGGGCATCAGTTAACTGAAAAATTGTTTGTTAACGAAGTTCTTGACATTTTTATTCAAAAAATTTCGCAAACTCTCCCTGTTGAATATGCATATATATTAGATGTAAATCAAAACGAACTTGTGGTGATTCGCCGCGTTGAAAAAGGTGAATTAAAGTCAAACGATATCCCTCCGATAAAACAAAATGAAGGTATTGTTGGACAAGTTTGGGCGACAAAAAAAGCGGTTAATTATTCTACACGTTTAGAATGGAAAGAGGTCGTTCAAGGATACATGCCTGAACATGTGGAAAGTGTGTTATCCGTTCCTATTATGCGAGCCAATAAAGTCGTTGGCGTCTTGCTTCTAGCCTCAACGAAAAAGCGAGCTTACAGTAAGTACCATCTTATGATTGCTGACATCTTGTGTTCTTATTTGGCGGTTGCCATTGAAAATGCTCGACATTATGAACATACAAAACGCGATAGTGAAATTTGTCCATTAACGAAAGCATATAACTATCGTTATCTTGAACGTCTACTAAATGATGAGTTTACGAAACTGAAATATCGGAAACGTTCTTCGTTGTCGTTAATCATTTTGGATATCGATCATTTTAAAGCTGTCAATGATACATATGGTCATGAAGCTGGAAATGAAATATTATGTACTTTAGCTGAACGACTCAAAAACCTCATCGGTGATGAAGGAGTAGTCGTTCGGTATGGTGGTGAAGAATTTATCATCTATTTACCGGAAAAAGAAAAAGAAGAAGCGCTCTCTTTGGCTGAAAAGGTTCGGGAACATATCGCGAATTCCCCATTTGTCATCTATAACAATTTATCGAAAGAACGAAATCGAGTCATTATACGAATAACTGCAAGCATTGGTTTGGCCACTGCACCAGATGATGCAAGCGATTATTTAACATTAATTCGTCACGCCGACCGTGCAATGTACATTGGAGCTAAAAAAGCCGGTCGAAACAAAGTCGCTACTTATGTGAAATAACAATGGTAGGACACAATTCACCTTCGTGTGAATTGTGTTTTTTAATTAGGTTTTGTTAAACATTAGTGTGGAAATTTGACCAAAAGAAAAGGACCAATTTTTCTTAGTCCTTTTGAATGTCTTGTTAAACTAACGCTCTCCAAAGTTGTTTAAAAATCAAGAAAGAATATTTCTATTACTTACTTTAGGAACAGGATAAACGTTGAAGTAGCTAAACCAACATAAATCCAGATTGAATTATCTTTTATGCATGTAACATACTTTTTCATTATCAAGCTCCCCCATTACCATTATATATTACAGACTCGATTATATCGGTCCATCCCTAATATAATTCCACTAAAATACTCTGGTAGTTAAAGAAGAAAAATTATTTTATCGTTTTCAGAGAATTTTATTTCAATTTAATGTTAACAATACAGTATGAGTAAAATTATTGTGGGCAAAATTTAACCCCCTCATTTGTTGAGGGAACGTTAGAACGCTCAACAAATGAG